>JBEEJM010000207.1:0-4082 GCA_041169205.1 Pseudomonadota bacterium
AGCCGGTGATCACTTCGTCAAATATCAGCAAGATGTTGTTGGCCGTGCAGATCTCGCGCAGGCGCTGCAAGTAGCCCACGGGCGGCACCACCACACCGGCCGAGCCCGCCATGGGTTCCACGATGACGGCGGCAATGTTGCTGGCATCGTGCAGGGCGATCAGCTTGAGCAGCTCATCGGCCAGCTCCACGCCCGTGGGTGGCAGGCCTTTGAAAAACGAGCCCGCAGCGGGCTGGGTGTGGGGCAGGTGGTCGGCCTCAATGCCCTGGCCAAAAGTCTTGCGGTTGCCGCCAATGCCGCCCACCGAGATGCCTCCGTAGTTGACGCCGTGGTAGCCCTTTTCGCGGCCAATTAGCCGGGTTTTGGTGCCCAGGCCCTTGGCGCGCCAGTAGGCACGGGCCATCTTGAGCGAGGTGTCGGCGGCTTCGGAGCCCGAGCCAGTAAAGAACACATAGTCCAGCCCGTCGGGCGTGAGTTCGGTGATTTTGTTGGCCAGCGCAAACGACAGCGGGTGGCCAAACTGGAAGGCCGGCGAATAGTCCAGCGTGGCGGCTTGGCGGCCAATGGCCTCGGCAATTTCGGCGCGCCCGTGGCCCAGACCACAAGTCCACAGGCCCGAGAGGCCGTCAAAAATCTTGCGGCCGTGGTTGTCGGTGTAGTACGCACCCTGGGCGCTGACCATCATGCGGCCAGACTGCGCGCCGGTTGCTTTGAAGTTGCGGTTGGCCGTGAACGGCATCCAGTGCGCCTCGAGCCAGGCTTTGTCTTGCGGGTAGGGCGAGGTGCTGATGACCGGCTGGCCGGTGGTGTCGTTGGGTTTCATGTGCAGATTGTGGTTGGGTCTGTTACTCTTATAAAGTCACAAATATCGCTATTTACTTGCCAATTTATGAAAGCTAAAAACAAGGCCATTCTGGGCCAGCTCAGCGATATGGATTTGCGCCTGCTGCGGGTGTTTCGCACCGTGGTGGACTGCGGCGGCATGGCGGCGGCGGAGCTGGAGCTCAACATCGGCACCTCCACCGTAAGCCGCCATGTCAAAGACCTGGAAACCCGGCTGGGCCTGACCCTGTGCCGCCGGGGGCGTGCTGGTTTTGCGTTGACGCCCGAGGGCGAGCAAATCTACGCCCAAACCACCTTGCTGCTGGCCGCTACCGATGCATTTCGCAGTGGGGTAGACGAGATTCACCAGCGCATGGGCGGGCAGTTGCACCTGGCGGTGTTTGACAAAACCGCCAGCAACCCGGCCTGCCACATTGCCCAGGCGATTGCGCTGTTTACCGCCCAGGCCCCTGATGTGGCGCTCAACTTGCATGTGGGCACGCTCACCGCGATTGAGCGTGGCGTGTTGGACGGCACGTTTCACATTGGCATCATTCCCGGGCACCGCAGCTCGGACGCGCTGGAATACACGCCGCTGTTTGACGAAGCCATGTCTTTGTACTGCGGCAGTGCGCACCCGCTGTTTGCGCAGACCACGGTGGCGCTGGGCTGGGACCGTCTGCGCGAGCAGCGTTTTGCGGGGCTCGGCTACCACTCGCCCAATATGGAGGTCACCCTGGCCCAACGCCTGCGTCGCAGTGCCACCGGGTTTGACCAAGAGTCGATTGCCACACTGATTTTGTCGGGGCAGTTTTTGGGATTTTTGCCGGACCACTATGCCCAGAGCTTTGTGCAACGGGGCCAGATGCGGGCGATTGCGCCCGAGGTGCTGCGCTACGACTGTGCATTTTTTGCCATTACGCGGCGCTCACCACAGGCCTCGCGGGCGACGCGCGCGTTGCAAGAATGTTTGGCGTTAGCGCACCGAGATTTCGACCCGGCGGTTGCGCGGTTCGGCGACGTTGTCGGCGGTAGGAATTAGCAGATTTTTCTCGCCATGCGACTCGACGGTGACCTTGTCGGCCGCCAGTTGGGGGCTGGCCAGCAAGGTGCGCACTTGCTGCGCGCGCTCCAGCCCGAGTTGTAGGTTTTGCGCGTCGTCACCCGCCGTGTCGGTGTGGCCGGTGATGGAAATGTCGGGCACCTTGCGTGCGGCAATTTCCTGCTGTACCCGGGCCAGCTCGCGTTCGGACTCGGGTGTGAGCGTGGTGCCACCGGCTTCAAAATACAGCACAAAGCGCGTAGGGCGTTGCGGGCGGGCCGCAATGGCAGCGGCGAAATCCGACTGGATTTGCGCCGGGGTTGCGATAAAGGTCTCCCCCGAGTTTGCATTCACTTGGGTACCTTGCATGGCTTGCTCCAGCAAGGTGGTGCCATGCGCGCCGGTGACCTGCACCTTGCCAACCGTGCCGTCGCTATTGGGCAGCAGCACGACATACGACGATGCGCAGCCCGCCAACCCCAGGAACAGCGCGAGCGATAGAGTGCGCTTCATGACTGGTCGCCTGGTGCAACGTGGGCGACGAGTTCAGTGCCGCGGACGCCGATCAGTCCGGTGGGCGTTTTGATGGTCACCGCGGAGGGCCGCAGTTTGGCGATCACCCCCGAGATGTAGTACAGGCTGCCCTTGGCAATGCGGATGGCCAGCTTGAGTTCGTCAGTGCCGGGCGCGTAGGAAAAGTCATCCACGGTGAGCTCGGAGTCGGCACCTGCCGACAGCATGGTGTTGTCTTTCAGGGTGACGCCCACGCTGGCATCGCGGCCCGTGCGCAGAGTCTGGCCGCGTTTCAATGCTGCACCGGCCACAGCAGGGACGCTTTGTCCGGCCGTCACGACCATCGCGTCGCCTTGCACGGTTTTGATATAGCCAATGGCGTCGTCTTGCGCCAGGGCCGCACCAGCGGTCAGGCACAGTGACACGCACCAAGCAGAGAGTTTGATCAAAGAGCGCATTGCAACTTTCGGGGTGTGGTTTGCGCGCGGATGCGCGACACGGGTGGCGAAAGTATAGGCCCCTAGGTGTGTTTAGCGCCTGCGTCAGGCGTGCTTTAGGGCGGGGCGGGCTTGTGTCGGCTTGTCTATGCCGTAAAAACCAAACTGCATTGCCGGTTGGCGACCACACAGCAGCTCGGCCAGGGCCTTGCCCGAGCCCGCACCGTGCGTCCAGCCCAGCGTGCCGTGCCCGGCGTTCACCCACAGCTTGCCCACTTTGGTTTTGCCAATGTAGGGAATGTTGGTGGGCGTAGCCGGGCGCAGGCCGGTCCAGAAATGCGGGTCGCCGCCTTCTTCGACGCTGCGGGTGTCGCACACGCCGGGGAACACGGTTTCGACCCGGCGCGCCAGCATAGCGCAGCGGGCGCGGGCCAGGCTGCCGTCCAGGTCCAGGCTGTAGCCGCCCACTTCAATGGTGCCAGCAATGCGCAGTTCGTCGCCCAGGCGGCTCATGGCGCATTTCACCGAGTCGTCAATAAAGCTGACCTTGGGGGCGAGTTCGGGCCTGAGAATTTTGAAGGTGGCGCTGTAGCCCTTACCAGGGTAAATTGGCAGGTTCACCCCCACGGTGCGCAGCAGCGGCGCGGTGTACGAGCCCATGGCCACTACAAATTGGTCAGCGCTGAGCGTCTGCGCACGGCCGCTGACGCGGTCACGTACGCTGACGGTGTCAATCGCTTTGTCGCCGCCACTGCCACGCTGGTTCAGCGCCAGCACGTCGTGGTTCCACAAAAACTTCACGCCTTTGGCGGCGCAGCGTTTGGCAAGCTCCTGGGTGAACACAAAGGCGTCACCACTCTCGTCGCTGGCGGTGTAGGTGCCGCCCACAATGTGGTCGGCAAACTGCTGGAACGCCGGCTCAATTTTCAGCAACTCGTCTTTGCTGACCACGCGGCGGTTCACGCCGTACTTGGCCATCATGGCCGCCGATTGGGCGGCCGCGTCAAACGACTTTTGGTCGACGTAATAGTGGGCGATGCCTTTTTCCAGGCGGTTGTATTCAATGCCGGTGGCCGCCACCACGTCTTTCAGGGCGGCGTGGCTGTACGAGCCCAGCGCCACCAATTGCTGCACATTGCGCTCAAAAGCGGCGTCGTTGCAGTTGGCCAAAAATTCCAGGCCCCAGCGGTACTGGTGAAAGCCTTCACCAAATGGCAGTTGTGGGCGAAACAACAGGGGCGCTTCTTTGCTGAACATCCATTTCAGGG
>JBEEJM010000208.1:0-4690 GCA_041169205.1 Pseudomonadota bacterium
GCGCAGGCAGCGAAGCCGAGGCAGGAAAAACCGGGTGGTGGACTATTCTCGGGTTGGCCACAGCCTTGCTGCTTGGCGCGACGGTGCTGATGTCCACCATCGCGTTCAGCTTTCAGCGCTATTTTGAATACCAGATGGAGGCGCAGCTTGTGCAGCCCTCCCTGGAGATCACTAAAAAAGCTGCAGACTAGCCCAGTAGGCGACGGCAGCCACAAATGCGCTGGCGGGGATCGTCAAGACCCACGCCCAGACAATATTGCCCGCTACGCCCCAGCGCACAGCGCTGGCGCGCTGGGTAGAACCCACACCCACAATGGCACCGGTAATGGTATGGGTGGTGGACACCGGAACGCCCATAGCAGTCGCTAGGAACAAGGTCATGGCCCCGCCGGTTTCGGCACAAAAACCACCCACGGGTTTGAGTTTGGTAATGCGTTGGCCCATGGTTTTCACAATGCGCCAACCCCCGAACATGGTGCCAGCGCCGATCGCCATATAGCAACTCACAATGGTCCAAGTGGGGGGCGATGCATCACCCGCTGACACATAACCAGTGGCGATTAACATCATCCAGATAATGCCAATAGTTTTTTGCGCATCGTTACCGCCGTGACCCAGGCTGTAGGCACCTGCAGAAATCAGCTGCAAACGACGAAACCATTTGTCAATGCGCGACGGACGGCTTCGCCGGAACACCCAGGCCACCAGCACCATCATCATCGAACCGAGCACAAAACCCAGCACGGGCGACACAAAGATGAACGCCACCGTTTTGATGATTCCCGTCGAAATCAGTGCGCTGGCGCCTGCCTTGACGATCACGGCCCCCACAATGCCGCCGATCAGCGCATGCGAAGAGCTGCTGGGAATACCGTAGTACCAGGTAATGACGTTCCAGGTAATCGCGCCCACCAGTGCGCCAAACACCACATGGGTGTCCACCACACCGGGTTGGACGATGCCTTTGCCCACGGTTGCCGCAACGCTGAGGTGAAAAATAAAGATAGCGACGAAGTTAAAGAAGGCGGCAAATAAAATCGCCTGCCCCGGCTTCAAAACGCCGGTGGATACGACAGTGGCAATGGAGTTCGCCGCGTCATGAAATCCATTCATGAAGTCGAACACCAAGGCCAGTGCCACCAGCAACATCACGACCCAAAGGGCTGCCTGAACGTGTTCCATGGTTTGGTAGTCCTACCGGGATCAGGAGTTTTCGAGGATGATGCCCTCGATCACATTGGCAACGTCTTCACACTTGTCGGTGATGGTCTCCAGCAACTCATAAATGGCTTTGAGTTTGATCACCTCGCGCACATCCGGTTCTTCGCGGAAAAGTTTGCTCATGGCGGTGCGCATGACGCGGTCGGCATCGGATTCCAGGCGGTCAATTTCTTCACAAGTTTTGAGCGCGGCTTCTGCCGTGGCCGGGTCGGCGATATTGCCCAGCAATTTCACCGCATCGCGCAGGCGTTCGCAGCATCGAACGCTGAGGTCTGTCAGACGCGTAATTTCTTCGGTCATGTGGCGCACGTCATACAACGCCATGGTTTCTGCGGAATCCTGAATCAGATCGGCCACATCGTCCATGGTGTTAATGAGCGAGTGAATCTGCTCACGATCGATGGGGGTGATGAAGGTAATGTGGATGGCTTTGTTGACATCGTGCGTGACACGGTCAGCTGCGCGCTCTGCGTCATCCACTTCCTGGTTGTACTTGGCACGCAAGTCGAGATCGGCATAGTTGGCCACAAGCTTGGAAAACGCCTGGGCGGCTTCCACGATGCGATCCGCATGCTGGTTAAACATCTCAAAAAAATTGCCTTCACGTGGCAACAGCTTCCCAAACAGCATGGCGGACTCCTATCCTTCAAATGTGTCAAAAACTTGACCGGAATGTGACTGCGCGCAGTTTAACCGCCCGTATCGCGGTGGTACCTCTGCAAATACGGCATTGGCGCAAAAAAACCAATGAAAAAGGCCCTGCAGCAGCGCTGCAGGGCCGTCCTAAAGCGAGCGTGGGAGTTCTTAAGCCTTGACGGTCGCTGCCGACTCGACGTAGTCGCTGATCTTGTCAAAGTTCAAGTATTGGTACACCTTGTCGCTGGCGGCAGTCAACACGCCCATGTCGGCTAGGTACTCTTCCTTGGTCGGAATGCGACCCAGCTTGGAGCAAATGGCGGCCATTTCGGCCGATCCCAGGTACACAAAGCTGTTCTTACCCAGGCGGTTGGGGAAGTTGCGGGTGGAGGTGGAGAACACGGTTGCGCCCTCCTTCACCTGTGCTTGGTTGCCCATGCACAGGCTGCAACCGGGCATTTCCATGCGTGCGCCGGCACTGCCCAGCACACCGTAGTGGCCTTCGTCGCTCAACTGCTTGGCATCCATCTTGGTCGGAGGGGCCACCCACAGCTTGACCGGGATGTCGCGTTTGTTTTCCAGCAATTTGGACGCTGCACGGAAGTGTCCGATGTTGGTCATGCAGGAACCGATGAACACTTCGTCGATCTTGGTGCCAGCCACTTCGGCCAATGTTTTCACATCATCCGGGTCGTTGGGGCAAGCCAAGATGGGCTCGTGGATGTCGGCCAGGTCAATCTCGATGACGGCAGCGTAGTCTGCATCCGCATCGCCCTTGAGCAACTGCGGATCTTTCAACCAGGCTTCCTGCGCCGCAATGCGGCGTGCCAATGTGCGGGCATCGGCATAACCATTGGCAATCATCCACTTCATCATGGTGATGTTGCTGTTGATGTACTCCATGATCGGCTCTTTGTTCAGGTGCACGGAGCAACCTGCCGAAGAGCGCTCGGCGGAGGCATCGGACAACTCAAACGCCTGCTCCACTTTCAGATCGGGCAAGCCTTCGATTTCGAGAATGCGGCCAGAGAAGATGTTCTTCTTGCCCTTCTTCTCGACGGTCAGCAAGCCGGCCTTAATGGCGTACAGCGGAATGGCGTTCACCAGGTCACGCAAGGTAATGCCGTTTTGCATCTTGCCTTTGAAGCGCACCAGCACCGACTCAGGCATGTCCAAAGGCATGACACCGGTGGCAGCGGCAAACGCCACCAGGCCAGAGCCTGCGGGGAAGCTGATACCAATAGGGAACCGGGTGTGGCTATCGCCGCCGGTGCCGACGGTGTCGGGCAACAACAAACGGTTCAGCCAAGAGTGGATCACGCCGTCGCCAGGACGCAGCGAGATGCCGCCACGGGTGCTGATGAAGTCAGGCAACTCGTGGTGCATCTTCACGTCCACGGGCTTGGGGTACGCCGCAGTGTGGCAGAACGACTGCATCACCAAGTCGGCGCTGAAGCCCAGGCACGCCAGGTCTTTCAGCTCGTCGCGGGTCATGGGGCCGGTGGTGTCTTGCGAGCCCACGGACGTCATCTTGGGTTCGCAATAGGTACCGGGGCGTACGCCCTCGCCTTCTGGCAAACCGCAGGCACGACCCACCATTTTTTGCGCCAGGCTGAAACCTTTTTTGGTGTCAACAGGGTCTTGCGGCAAACGGAACAACGTGGACGGCTTGAGGCCCAGTGCTTCACGGGCTTTGGCGGTGAGGCCGCGGCCGATGATGAGGGGGATACGGCCACCGGCGCGCACTTCGTCAAACAGCACTTCGCTTTTCACCTGAAAGGAAGCGATTTCTTTGCCGTCTTTGAAAGCCTTGCCGTCATAGGGACGCAGCTCGACCACGTCGCCCATGTTCATGGCGTTCACATCGAGCTCGATGGGCAAAGCGCCCGCGTCTTCCATGGTGTTGTAGAAGATGGGGGCGATTTTGGTGCCAAGGCACACGCCACCGAAACGCTTGTTGGGCACAAAGGGAATGTCTTCACCCGTGAACCACAGCACCGAGTTGGTGGCGGACTTGCGGCTGGAGCCGGTACCCACCACGTCACCCACGTAGGCCACGAGGTTGCCACGGGCACGCAGGTCTTCGATGAACTTGACCGGACCGCGCTTGCCATCGTCCTCGGGCGTAATGCCATCGCGCTTGTTCTTCAGCATGGCCAAAGCATGCAGAGGAATGTCGGGGCGGCTCCATGCGTCGGGCGCGGGAGACAAGTCATCGGTGTTGGTTTCGCCAGTCACTTTGAGGATGGTGACGGTGATGCTCTTGGCCACTTCGGGACGGCTGGTGAACCACTCGGCATCGGCCCAGCTTTGCAGCACGGCCTTGGCAAACGCATTGCCCTTGTCGGCTTTTTCCTTGACGTCATGGAACTGGTCAAACATCAGCAGGGTTTTCTTCAAACCTTCAGCGGCTTCCTTGGCCACGACTGCGTCATCCAACAAGTCCACCATGGGGCTGATGTTGTAGCCACCCAGCATGGTGCCCAGCAGCTCGGTGGCGCGCGCACGGGAAATCAGGGCGCACTTCTCGGTGCCGTGGGCCACGGCGGCCAGGTAGCTGGCCTTGACCTTGGCGGCATCGTCCACACCGGCAGGCACGCGATGGGTAATCAGGTCTACCAGCGTGGCTTCTTCACCCTTGGGCGGGTTCTTCAGGAGCTCAATCAACTCGGCCGTTTGCTTGGCAGACAGGGGCAACGGTGGGATACCCAGCGCGGCGCGTTCGGCCACATGGTCACGGTAGGCTTGCAACATGGTACTTACTCCTTTTAGAAACAAAATCAAGGCTTAGCCCGCATGGAACGGGCACAACCAGCTATTAAATTAGTAGCAA
>JBEEJM010000209.1:0-5402 GCA_041169205.1 Pseudomonadota bacterium
TAGTCCCGGCGAATCACGCTCTCGTAGCTCAACAAGCCGAGACCATCCAGCGAGAACAGCGTTTCGATCAGCAGCGAGCCGGTGAAAAAGGCCCCCACAAACGCCGCCGGAAAGCCCGTAATGATGGGAATCAGCGCATTGCGCATCACATGCTTCCACAGCACCTGTCGCTCGGACAAGCCCTTGGCACGGGCGGTCACCACATACTGCTTGCGAATTTCTTCCAGAAACGCGTTCTTGGTCAGCATGGCGGTCACCGCAAAGCTGCCCAACACCATCGAGGTGACCGGCAAGGCGATGTGCCACAGGTAGTCGGTGATGCGCGCACCCCAGCTCAGCGCCTCCCAATTGCTGGAAGTGAGTCCGCGCAGCGGAAACCACTGCAATTGCCCGCCAAAAATCACCAGCAAGGCCACGCCCAGAACAAAGCCCGGAATCGCATAGCCCACCAAAATCAGCAGCGTCGTCACCAGATCAAAACGCGACCCGGCCCGCACCGCCTTGGCCACACCGAGTGGCACCGCGACCAGGTAGCTGATGAAAAACGTCCACAACCCCAGGCTCATGGACACGGGCAGCTTTTCCCAGATCAAGGCTGACACATCGCGGTTCTGGAAGAAACTCTTGCCCAAATCGAAACGTGCGAACTGCTTGAGCATCTGCCAGAAACGCTCTGGCGCAGGCTTGTCAAACCCGTACAAAGCCTTGGCTTGCTCAATGCGCTTGGGGTCTACGCCCTGCGCGCCCCGGTAACTCAAGCCACCGCCTTCCGCGCCACTGCCCGCCCCTGCTTTGGCTTCGGCCAGGTATTGCTCCACCGGACCGCCGGGCACAAACTGAATCACCACAAAGGTAAGGAACAGCACGCCGAACAACGTGGGCACCATTAGAAGAATGCGTTTGAGGGAATACAGGATCATGGCTGGTTCGTCCCTCTTCGTGCCCACCACGTATCGATCGCCCAACCCTCGCCCGTCGCGTAGGGTGGCATGGTGTCGGGCTTGTCCAGACGCCAGGCGTTGTAGGCCACGCGGTGCGTACCGGCCGACCATTGCGGTACCAACAGGTGCAAATGGCCGATGACCCGATCCAGCGCGCGGCAGGCGGGCAACAGCTCCGCCTTGCTCTTGGCACTGGTGATGCGGGTGATGAGCGCGTCCACGGCGGGATTTTTAACACCACTGTGGTTGCCAGAATCTTCCTGGTCCGCCGCTTTGCTGCCAAACAGGTCCGCAAACTCTTGCCCTGGGTTGTGCGTGCCTTGGTAGGCCAGCGAAGTGATGTCGAACTCGAACTTTTGTAGGCGCTGCTGGTACAGCGCAAAGTCGACCGGGCGAAACTGCAACGTGACGCCAATCTTCTCCAGATTGCGTGCCCACGGTGTGACTACGCGGGCGCCGCCCTCGTTGCTGTCGAGGTACTCCAACACAAAAGGGTCGCCTTGGGCATTGCGCAAGGCACCATCGCGGTATTCCCAGCCCGCATCTTTCAGCAGCTTCTGGGCTTGACGCAGGTTGTTTCGCAGACTGCTACTGCCGTCCGTACGCGGAGCAGTAGCGACGGAGCCAAACGTTGCGTCGGGCACCTGGGCACGCAAAGGCTCCAACAACGCCCGTTCTTTATCGTCCGGCAAGCCGCTGGCCTGGCAATCGGTGTTGCCAAACAGGCCTTGCACCCGCTGGTAGGCACCATAAAACATTTGCCGGTTCATCCACTCGTAGTCCAGTGCCAGCCCCAGTGCCTGGCGTACCCGCACGTCTTTGAGCTTGTAGCGCCGGGTGTTGAGCACATAGCTCTGAAAGCCGGTGGGAAGGCGGTGCTGGAACTCAGCCTTGACCAGCTCACCAGAATCGAATTTGCGCCCGGTCACGCGCCGAGCCCAGTCTCCGGCGGAAAAGAAACGCATCAAATCGAACTCGCCAGCCTTCAGGGCTTCGAGCCGTGCGGTGTTGTCTTTGTAAATTTTGACGGTGATGCGATCAAAGTTGGCGGAGCCACGGCGCACATTGAGGTCTTTGGCCCAGTAATTGGCATCGCGCACATAGGTGATGTCTTTGCCAAAATTGACCGGGCCAATTTTGTAAGGCCCGCTGCCAATGGGGACGTCCATCACCACCTGGTCAAAGGGCTTGGCTTTCCCGCCCTCCTCGCCCCAGCGGTGGCTGAACACCGGCAGCGCGCCCACCGTCAGGGGCAATTCGCGGTTGGGCTTCTTGAAGCGGTAGCGCACGGTGGTCGCGTCCAGCACATCCAGACCGGCCACATCTTCGAGCTGGCTGCGAATACCGGGCGACACCAAGGGGCTGTTGAGAATGTCGAAACTGTGTTTCACATCCAGCGCCAGCACCGCGTCGCCATTGTGGAAGCGTGCTTGCGGGCGCAGGCGAAACGTGGCGCTCAGTCCGTCGGCCGCCACACTCACATCTTCTGCCAGCAAGCCGTACGCAGCCGCTGTTTCGTCCAGCGAGCCCACCAGCAAGGTGTCAAACATCAGGCTGCTCAGGTACGCCGGGGCCGAGCCTTTGATGGTGAAAGGGTTGTATTTGTCGAAAGTGGAGGTGCGCTGGTTGCTCACCAGACGCAACTCGCCGCCTTTGGGTGCCTGTGGATTGACGTAGCCAAACTGCGCGAAACCGGGTGCATATTTCAGGTCGCCCCACAGCGCATAGCCGTGCGCAGCCCACACTGGCATCGCCATGAAACTCCACAGTAATACAACTGACATTCGCATGCGACAATTCTGCACTACACCAAGCATTTTTCTGACGAGGACGATATGGGCTTTTTAGCTGGCAAAAAATTGTTGATTACCGGGGTGCTCTCAAATCGCTCCATTGCATATGGCATTGCCAAAGCCTGCCACGCACAAGGTGCCGAGCTGGCATTCAGCTACGTGGGCGAGCGTTTCAAGGAGCGCATCACCGATTTCGCAGCCGAGTTCGACTCCACATTAATTTTCGATTGCGATGTGGGTGACGATGCGCAGATTGAGCGCCTGTTTGCCGACCTGGCCGTGCATTGGCCCAAGTTTGACGGCTTTGTCCACAGCATCGGTTTTGCGCCGCGCGAGGCTATCGCCGGAAAATTGCTCGATGGCCTGAGCCGTGAAGCGTTTCGCGTGGCCATGGACATCAGCGCCTACAGCTTCCCTGGCATGGCCAAGGCAGCTCTGCCCTACCTGAATGACAAGTCTGCCCTGCTGACCCTGAGTTACTTGGGTGCCGAGCGCATCATTCCCCACTACAACACCATGGGTCTGGCCAAGGCTGCACTGGAGTCTTCTGTGCGCTACCTGGCCGAAGCGGTAGGTCTGCTGCCCGACGGCCGCGCCATTCGCGTCAACGGCATCAGCGCGGGCCCAATCAAAACACTGGCCGCCAGTGGTATCAAAGACTTTGGAAAACTGCTGAGCTTCGTGGCGGCGGCGGCCCCCAACCGACGCAATGTGACGATTGAAGAGGTGGGCAATGTCGCCGCCTTCATGATGAGCGATTTGGCTAGCGGCGTGACCGCCGAAATCACCTACGTCGATGGTGGTCACAGCAAGACCATGGGCGCTGTCGGTGACTAGCCCCCGTGGATAGTGCGTAAGCAGCTATCAAATCAATAGCGCCTTGGCAGTTTGCCAGGCGCTATTTTTTTGTTTTTTATTTTTCGGCTCTGACGCAATCGGCGAAGTAGCGCATCTTACCGTCTTCGCCAAGCTCGCCCACCATGCCGTGCACATCGGTCTCGAAACCAGGGCACTGGGCATTGAACTCGCGTGAGAACTTGAGGTAGTCCACCACTTTCTTGTTAAACACCTCACCCGGCACCAGCAAGGGAATGCCAGGGGGATACGGCGTCACCATGCCCACGGAAATACGGCCTTCCAGGTGGTCAATTTCCACCCGCTCGGTCTTGCGCAGCGCAATGTGGGCGTAGGCATCGCTGGGCTTCATGGCCGGTACCAGATCGCTCAAGTACACCTCGGTCGTCAGGCGGGCAATGTCGTACTTGGCGTAGAGCTGGTGAATGTGCAGGCACAAGTCGGCCAGGCCCATCTTTTCGTAGCGTGGGTACTTTTGCACGAACTCGGGCAGCACGCGCCACATCGGCTGGTTCTTGGCGTAATCGTCCTTGAACTGCTGCAAGGCGGTGAGCATGCTGTTCCAGCGGCCCTTGGTGATGCCGATGGTGAACATGATGAAGAAGCTGTACAGCCCCGTCTTCTCGACCACCACACCGTGCTCGGACAAAAACTTGGTCACTATGCTGGCCGGAATACCGGTTTTGGCAAACTTGCCGTTGAGGTCCAGACCCGGTGTGACGATGGTCGACTTGATCGGGTCAAGCATGTTAAAGCCCGACGCCAACTTGCCAAAGCCGTGCCAGTTGGCTTTGGCATTGGCTTTTGCGGTTTTGGACTCCCCTTTGATGATCCAGTCCGCCGCGCGGCCAATGCCTTCGTCCACCAGCTTGTCCGGGCCCCAGACTTTGAACCACCAGTCGTCGCCGTATTCTTCGTCCACCTTGCGCATGGCGCGGCGGAAGTCCAGCGCCTCGGCAATGCTCTCTTCCACCAGTGCCGTGCCGCCGGGTGGCTCCATCATGGCCGCAGCCACGTCGCAGCTGGCGATGATGCTGTACTGCGGGCTGGTAGACGTGTGCATGAGGTACGCCTCATTGAACAGGTGCTTGTCCAACTTGACGGTTTGTGAGTCTTGCACCAGCACATGGCTGGCCTGACTGATACCGGCCAGCAACTTGTGGATGGACTGCGTGGAATAGACCATAGCTTCTTTGGGCCGTGCGCGGTTTTTACCCATGGCATGGTAGGTGCCGTAGAAGGGGTGAAACGCGGCGTGCGGCAGCCAAGCTTCGTCAAAGTGGATGTTTTCCACAAAACCATCCAACATGCCTTTGATGGTTTCGGTGTTGTAGAGCACACCGTCGTAGGTGCTCTGCGTCAGCGTCAGGATACGGGGCTTGACCTTCTTGGCGTCCACGCCCTTGAGCAGGGGATTGGCCTTGATCTTGGCGCGAATGGTCTCGGGCTCGAACTCGCTTTGCGGAATGGGCCCAATGATGCCGAAGTGGTTGCGCGTAGGCTTCAAAAACACGGGAATGGCCCCGGTCATGATGATGGCGTGCAGGTTGGACTTGTGGCAGTTGCGGTCCACCACCACGATGTCACCGGGCGCCACCGTGTGGTGCCACACCATCTTGTTGGACGTGGACGTGCCGTTGGTCACGAAGAAGCAATGGTCGGCGTTGAAAATACGCGCGGCATTGCGCTCGCTGGCACCAATCGCGCCGTTGTGGTCCAGCAATTGGCCCAGCTCTTCCACCGCGTTGCACACGTCGGCGCGCAGCATGTTTTCACCGTAAAACTGGTGGTACATCTGGCCCACCGGGCTTTT
>JBEEJM010000210.1:0-4386 GCA_041169205.1 Pseudomonadota bacterium
GTGGTCGCCGACGTGGCCGGTGTTGGCGGTGGCAAACGGCTGGCCCAGGTGCAGCGAGAGCTGGTGGCCAAAGAAGTCAAAGTCGACCCAGGTGGCCGTGCTACGCCCTTCGGCGCAGCCCAGCACGTCGCCATAAAAGCGGCGTGCCGCATCGAGATCGGTGACGTTAAAAGCAAAATGGAACAGGCTGCGCATAGGTGCGCAGAATACCAGTCTGGGCGGGTACTAATACCCATCTGGCGCTGTTTTTGACGGAGGTCAGGCTTTATCTCGGTTCGAAAATTCGCAGATAATCCGCCCCATGTCGCTGTTACAAGCTCTTCGTCAGTCCAAATTTCTCGCCCGCTGCGTGCTGGTGTGGTTTGCGCTATCGATGGCGGTGGCGGTGGCTGCACCCATTGTCAATCCCCAGCCCACCGCCTTGGTGTGTTCTGCTGCGGGGGCCGTTAAGCTGGTGAGCGCTGGCGCGGATGACTCTGCGCCCGTGCAAAACCATTTGCTTGAATGTGTGCTGTGTTTGGCCTCCAGTGCGCCGCCCGCCCAAACAATGCGGGACCTGGATTCTCCCGATCTTCTGTCTTTTGCCTTGCAGCCAGCGCCTAGCGCATGGGTTGCCAAGCGCACTGCCGCGCCGCTTTTGGCGCGCGGCCCTCCCTCCGTCTGATTGATCGTTGTGCGCGCCGCCTAGGCAGCACACACCCTTGGTTCGGTGCACCGTTTTGGCATGCACCGCCGTTCAATTTCACGCTGAATGTGCTGCTTGTAGACAGGTGCACGTCGGCAATAAGGCTTTTATGAAACTCAATATTGCTATTAAATTAGTAGCTGCTTGCGCAATGTTCACGGGGGCTGCAAGCGCTTTTCCTCATGTTGTCTTGCAAGATGGTGCCGCCGCAGCCGGTGCCAGCTACCGAGCCACTTTGCGCGTGGGCCACGGTTGTGGCACGTCACCTACCACCGCGATGCGGGTGACGATTCCTGCAGGCTTCAATGGCGCTCAGCCCATGCCCAAAGCCGGTTGGACGTTGAGCACCAAGGTCGGCAAGCTAGCCCAGCCCTATGAATCGCATGGCACCAAGTACACCGAGGGTGTTCTGGAAATCACCTGGACGGCCAACGGCCCCGAGAACGCGTTGCCTGCCGACTATTACGACGAGTTCGTGTTGCGTGGCACCACGCCGACCATCCCCGGTCCGATCTGGTTCAAGGTGGTGCAAAGTTGCGCCCAAGGGTCTAACGACTGGGTGGACGTGCCCACGACCAGCAACTCCGCCAAGGGTCTGAAAATGCCCGCCGCAATGCTTGAGGTGCTGGACATTCAGGCCGCAGGTGGCCACGCACACTGATATCTATTTGACAAAAGGAAACCTGATGAAGCACACCGCCAAACTCTGCGTCGCTCTGCTGGCCGCAACCCTCTCCACCACGCTATGGGCCCAAAATGTGAAAGTGACCGATGCCTGGGCCCGCGCCACGGTGCAAGGCCAGCAGGCCACCGGCGCGTTCATGAAACTCACCGCCAAAGAGGGCACGCGTCTGGTGGCGGTGTCGTCATCCGTGGCGGGCGTCGCCGGGGTGCACGAAATGGCCCTGGACAACAACGTCATGAAAATGCGTGCCATTGCTGGCCTGGACCTGCCCGCTGGCAAAGCGGTCGAGCTCAAGCCCGGCAGCTATCACATCATGCTGATGGACCTGAAAACGCCGCTGCAAAAAGACACCACCATTCCACTGACGCTGGTGTTCAAGGACGCCAAGGGCGTGGAAACCAAAGCCGACATCCGCGTGCCGGTCAGTACGCTGGCCCCCAAGCACTGAATTGCGATGCGCTTGGGTGCGTGGGGTGGGCCAGAAGGAGTACAGTGGAGTAAGCGGTTAGCGTAGACAAAACACATCCTTTTGGAGACACCATGAGCGACTCAGACACGACCGGTTTTGGCAAATTTGTTCCGGGCTTTGACTTTCTGCAAAACCTGGCCAAAGGTGCCACCAGCAATATTCCGCAGATGCCCAATCTGGGGAATTGGGTGGCCCCTACGTTGAACGTGGAAGAGTTGGAGAAGCGCGTTGAAGAACTCAAGGCGGTGCACTTCTGGCTGGAACAAAACTCCCGCGCGTTGGGTGCCACCATTCAGGCACTGGAGGTGCAGAAGATGACGCTGTCCACCCTCAAGAGCATGAACTTCAATCTGGGTGATGTGGCCAATGCACTCAAGCTCAAAGCGGCGGATTCGGTGATGTCGGGTATGCACCGTGTGGGTGAAACGGCGGCGTCCACCGCCAAAACCATCGCCGATGTCGCGACCGGCACCAAGTCAGAATCCAAAAAAGACAAACCTGCTGGTGCTGCGGGCTTGATAGACCCCATGCAGCTGTGGGGCTCGCTGACCCAGCAGTTCCAGCAAATTGCGGCGGGTGCCATGAAAGAGGCCACGACCAAGACGGCGATGGACATGACCAAACACATGGCGACGGGCATGGCCAAAGAGGTCATTAAATCGGCTACCGCAGCCGGTAAAAAAGCTGTTGCCAAGCGCGCTCCGGCTCGCAAAGCCGCCGCAAAAAAGACTTCGCGCTAGCAGGGGTCGTACGTGGGTGCTGTGTCGGCCATGCCGCTTTTTCCTTATGGGCACGCTACCCACCCGCAGTGGCAGATGGCTGCGGCGCTGGTGCTGGCGCAGGTGCGCGCACAAATGGCGTTGCATGGCTATTGCGCATCTCCCACGTTAGCGCTGCTCTACATCACCGACCTCTACGCGGGCCACGCGCAAGATATTCTGGAGCATCTGCAGGCCGAGTTGCCTTTGGTGCCGGATTGGTCGGGCACGGTCGGCGTCGGCATTGTGTCCAACAACGTGGAGTACTGGGATGAGCCCGCCATGGCGCTGATGCTGTTGGAGCTGCCGGTGGACCAGTACCGGGTGTTCTCGGGTGTGGCACCGTTGGGCTTGGGGTTCCAAGCGCATACCGCACTGGTGCATGTCGACGGCAGCACGGCGGATTTGGCGGACCTGGTGGAAGAAATGGCGGCGCGCACCGACGCGCACTACGTGTTTGGCGGCATCACCTCCAGCCGGTCCAAGAGTGTGCAGTTTGCGGTGGGCGGCAACGGCAATATTCGCGGCCACGGTGCGGCCAGCGGGGTGTTCAGTGGCGGCTTGAGTGGCGTGGCGTTTGGCCCGGGTGTGGGGTTGGTCTCGCGCGTGACGCAGGGCTGCATGCCGGTGTCCAAAGTGCGGGTGGTCACCGAGGCGGACCACAACGTGGTGGTCGCGCTGGACGGTGTACCGGCCTTGGACGTGATGCTGCGTGACCTGAACATCACGCTGGATGAACCCCAGCACGCGCTGGAAGTGGTGCGTTCCACACTGGTTGGTTTGGTGCACACCAGCGACGCGGCAGACCAACCCAAAACGCTGCAAAAAACGGGCAACTTTGGCGATGCCGTCACGGTGCGCCACATCATTGGGTTGGACCCTAGTCGCCGGGGCGTTGTGGTGGCGTCCCCTATCACCACGGGCACGGAGCTGACCTTTTGCCAGCGCAATATGCAGGCCGCGCGCGCCGACCTGATGCGTGTGTGCGCAGAGATTCGGGAAGAGCTGGAGCCGCAAGAGCTGTCATTGGAAACCGCGCATGCCCTGCATGCCTCGGAGCTCGAAGCCGCTCCGCACCCGGCACGGCGCATTGCGGGTGCGGTGTATGTGAGCTGCACCGGGCGTGGTGGTGCGCACTTTGGCGGCCCCAGCGCGGAGATGCAGGTGGTGCGGCGCGCCCTGGGCGATGTGCCGTTAGTGGGGTTCTTTGCCGGTGGCGAGATTGCGCACCACCAGCTGTATGGCTACACCGGTGTGCTCACCATTTTTACAGCCAATTAGTTACACGCCACGCGCACGCTCTTCTTTGAAGCGGGCCCGAAACGCGCCGAAAGCCCCGACATCCAGCGCATCGCGCACTTCCGTCATCAGGTTCAGGTAGTAGTGCAGGTTATGGATGCTGGCCAGCATCGGCGCCAGCATTTCGCCGCAACGCTCCACGTGGTGCAGATACGCGCGCGAGAAGTTCGCGCAGGCATGACACGCGCACGTCATGTCGATCGGCTGCTCGTCCGTCTTGTAGCGGGCATTGCGAATCCGCAGGTCACCGAAGCGGGTGAACAGGTGGCCGTTGCGAGCATTGCGCGTGGGCATCACGCAGTCGAACATGTCCACACCCGCGGCCACGCCGTCGATCAGGTCTTCGGGCGTGCCCACGCCCATCAGGTAACGCGGCTTTTTGGCAGGCAGCCGGTGCGGCGTGTGCGCCACGATGCGCTGCATCTCGGCCTTGGGCTCGCCCACGCTGACACCGCCGATCGCATAACCCGGCAGGTCGAGCGCGACGAGT
>JBEEJM010000211.1:0-7631 GCA_041169205.1 Pseudomonadota bacterium
TCACACCGAGATCCATCATGAAACAGCTTGAAGTTCAGATCATGGGGCAGAGCTATCTGCTGGGCTGCCCTGAGGGCGGTGACAGTCGCCTGCTGGAAGCGGTGGAACGTGTAGATACCGCCATGTGCAAGATTCGCGACGCGGGCAAAGTACGCGCCCGGGACCGCATCGCCGTGCTGGCGGCTCTCAATCTGGCGTTTGACTTGTCAGACAAGGCAACTCCGGCGGCGGCAACCCATGCCACACCCGTCGCTGCGGCCAGCGCTACTGAAAACGCCGGTGACTCCGACTTGTTGCTGACTTCACTGCTGGAGCGGTTGGACGAGGCACTGGGCGAAGACGGTCGCCTGCTGTAAATCTACCCCGCAGCGACCCGCACAGCGGTGGAGCATGGGGGCTACAATCCTTTCGTCTGCGGTGCGTGCCGGGCTTTATATTTCCTTGAACCAATGCTCTTAGAGCCCGGGCCTGGAACATTGCCTTGCTAGCGTGATCATCTCGCGTCAGATGAACCCAAAGCTGGTGCTGACCTAGCCCACCTGAACCCCGGTTCAGGATGCCGGTCCGGTGGCATCGCAGACACCTTTGTTCCGCGTAAATATCACAGACTTGTGACCTTTTACCCGTTCTTGAACTTGGACAGCCGACGCTGTTACCCAAATGAAGCCGCAATCTTGAATAATTGCGACAGTTTTTCATCTCTGTTTCGCGCCAGATTGCAGTCGTCCGGAATGTCACCACAAGTTACTCTTTTTTGGGGATTTTTGTCCTGAGTGGCTAATATCAGTGTGTGGTGAAACACATCGTTGGCATCCATAATTATTTCAAAAAAGACAGGAAACATCATGAGTACGTTCGACAAAACAAACATGCAAAAGTTGGACAATAGCAAAGCGTTGACGTCCAACACAGCAGGCACCAGTAGCCGGACTCTTGCTGAAGCAGAAGCAGAAATCGAGCGCCTGAGGCTAGAACTCGAACAAGCCCGCGAGGAACTTGATAGCCTGACAGAAGTCACGTCGGGTTTTGTACGGTTGATGATTTAGCCCCCCCAGATCCCGCTTACTTAATCCAGTGGTAAGTAAGTCGCGCCGCGAGCACCTACGATCCCAATCGTCATAGTGTGGACTGCAACAGGGGGGTACCAGTGGCTACGTTGTCCAATGCTGAGCTTCTCAAGCGCGTTCCTCTGTTTTCCAATCTCACGGACACGCAGGCAACCTCGCTAATTGGTTCTCTCGATAAAAAGCGGTTTCGCAAGTCCGAGACCATTGTCGGTATTGGTGAAAAATCCAATGCGCTTTTCGTCATCTTGAGCGGTCGTGCCAAGGTGGTGCTCTCCAATCAAAAAGGCAAGGAAGTTGTACTTGCACTGCTGGAACCTGGTGACTACATCGGCGAATTGAGTCTGATTGATAACTCAGCACACTCAGCAACTGTCATCGCCACATCACCCGTTGATGCACTGGCATTGGGTCAACATGACTTCGCGCAATGTGTTTTGAACAACGCCGCGTTGGCGGTGTCCATCATGCACGGCATGGCATCACGGCTGAGAAAAGCGAATCAAAAAATAGCTTCTTTTGCGTTAATGGGCGTCAACGCCCGAGTCGTACAAAGTCTGCTGGCCGTTGCGGAAAAGTCTGCAGATGGTCATCTTGTCGTAGCGCGCAAGATTTCGCACTCGGCACTGGCCAAAGAAGTGGGTGCTTCGCGCGAAATGGTCAGCAAAGCACTCAAGGCTTTTGAAAATCAATCATTCATCAAAAAATTGGACAATGGCCACCTACTGATCAACGAACGGCGAATCGAACCGCGTGCCTGACACCTATGGCTCACTCGCGCTTCTCATTGGGTAATTGCTTGCGCAAAGCTGCCGGGCTCACTTTGGGTTGCCTGGTGTGTGCGACTGGCTACGCACAAGTCTTTAGTGGTCTCAGCGAAAACGGAAGCATCGTACTGTCGAGCTTCGCTGATGCCTCGGCTCCGACCTTGCTTCTGGATGCAGAGAAGGCACCGGTCCAACATGCCTCCTCTGCTAGCGGCTCTGCCCACTATCTAGACACCATACCGCCGACGTTCAAACCCTTTATTGAGGAAGCCAGTGCTACTTTTCGGGTGCCGCCAGAGCTTATCCATGCGGTCATCACGGTGGAGTCCAACTACAACCAGCTCGCGCAGTCCCCGAAGGGTGCTCGTGGTCTCATGCAGATCATGCCGGCCACGGCAACACGTTTCGGCAGCAACGGCAATTTCGATCCACGACAAAATATTCTGACCGGTAGCCGCTATTTGCGTTGGCTTCTGGACTATTTCAATGACGACATCGAACTGACCATTGCGGCCTATAACGCAGGTGAAGGCGCGGTCATGCGGGCAGGTCGCAAAATCCCCCGATTTACGGAGACCGAAAACTACGTGCCTAAAGTGTTGTCCGTTTACCGGAAAGCCAAACGTCAAACCTAAGTCGACTATCGCAAATACCTGCTACCTAGATCGTGGCATGGGCAAGATGACACCCGGAGGTGTTGGTGTTTGCGGTCTGGGTTGGCGTACCGGGCCCGTGCTCTGCGGCATAGGCGTCAAGCCTGGGGTGCTGTAGCCGCCATTTGGCAGAAGCACGGGATTGGCTGCTGGCAACGCGGATCGAAACTCCCACTCAGAATACCGGTCTTTACCCACGAATTGTTTGTCCTTCAGCGCGAAACCAAACGTCTTGATCGGTGTGTCGCTTGACTGGCTGTATACCCCTACCAATTGCCCTGCAGGTAAACGTATTTCACCCCAATTTGCGGATCTAGTCATAGGATCGACGTACATCTTTCGAAGATAGTGCTGCACCTTGGCGTTGTTACGCGAGTCCTCCAACAGGTCTTCCAACTGCGCGGGAAATTTGCGGTTTGCGGGTGGGGACTCCAGGTAATACCGCGTAATCGCTTGGCGGAACTGATTCCCAATAAATAGCAACTCGCGCTCGCGCTCACGTTGTTGGGCCTGCATCCATACTTCGGACACTGCACTCAGCCCCATGCCTACGATTGCCAGTGTGATCAGCAACCCGATGTAGAAAAAGCCACCCTGCCTACCACTGTGCATACGGTACACCACTCAAACCGGCACCCTCTGCCGCACTGTGAATGTCATAGACCGATCCGGCCTGCCCGTCGGAGGGTGCCACCAGCACCCAGTTATCGGAACTTTCTACCACGGGGTCCCAAGGCAATGTACGTAAATATTTGCGCTCCACCAGTTCACGAAGTTGCTCTGGATAGCGACCCGTATCGCCATGAAATTTGTCCAACGCATCCCGCGTGGCAGCCAGATTGGCCTTGAGCACCGTCTCCTTGCTGCGCTCGATGGACCGAAAATACCGTGGTGCGGCCAAGGTCAGCAACAAGCTGACGATGGTCATGACAACCATCAGCTCAATGAGCGTGAAGCCACGGCGCGCAGTGCCCAATGGTTTGTGGTTTGAATTGCGCATTACCAGTCTTTGTAAGCCATGCCATTGAGGCCGATACCCTCGGCCCGGGAATACACATCAAACACGTCTACGCCGGGCTGAGGGTTTCCAGGGGGACTCGTGTAACTGCGCAAGCCCCAGGCGGCAGTTGCGCCTTCACGCGCGTCCGTCACCAACGGATCATTTGGAATTCGTCGCAAAAAATAAATTTTTTGGCTCTTGTTGGGGCTCTTGGCGTCCACAACGCCGTTGACAAGCACATCAAGATTGGGGGGGTAACCCGAACCCTTGGTTTCTTCAACCACACGGCCCTCATCCACCGCTTGTTTGTATGCATCCAAACCGGTGCGGATCTGGCGCAGCGCCTCACGCAAGCTTTGCTCATTGCCACGGCGCGTTACCAACTCCAGCATCGGCACGGAAACGGACGCAAGCAATCCGACAATAGCCACCGTCACCAGCATTTCGATGAGCGTAAATCCGCGTATTCGCATGGCCAGTGGCAGCGACTTCACTGCGCTGGCGGTGTCACCGCCTTGGCCGCCGGTGCAATTGCTGTTGGTGCAGCCGCCGCAGCGGCCTGTGGTGCCTCCGTTGCCGTCGATCCACCCAGCTGGCGGCCACCAAAGCGCATATTGTTTTCGGTACCCGACCACATCTCCAACAAATCGCTGTCGTTTTGCTTGTTACTCCGCACGATGCGCGGCGTAATAGACATGATGATTTCCTTCTTGTTCTTTGTATCGGTCTGAACGCCAAACAACCGGCCCAATATAGGAATATCGCCTGCACCCGGAATGCGCGTTGCCGCCATGCGGTCTTGGTCTTGAATCAATCCACCGATGATCTCGGTTTGCCCATCCTTGAGGCGCAACACCGTATTCACACTTCGCGTACTAATGGTGTAGGCAATCGTTCCACTTTTTGCAGCATCCGAGTTCTGGCCGCTGTTAGAGCTGACTTCCAGCACCAGGCGAATCGCCACCTCGCCATCTGCATAAATGGTGGGTTCGACTTCAATTTTGATACCCACCTCTACATATTGCACACTGGTGTTGTAAACCGCCGAGGTAGCCGTCGTTGACGGCACCGCAGCCGTCGAAATCACGGGCAATCGATCGCCTACCAGAAATTTGGCTTTCTCTTTGTTGCGTACGCGAATACGTGGTGTCGCCAGATCGTTGATATCGGAATCTGTTTTCTTCGCCTGTATAGACACGCCCAACCCGGTCACGTTCACGTTGGCATCGGTCAGATTACGAAACTGCTGCAGCGTCATTCCAGAAGTACTCGCACCAAAGCTCGTAGGCAAATCAATCCCCAGCGCCATCAAACGGTCGCGCGATATCTCCATCACATCAACTTCCAGCATCACTTCAGGCTCAGGCTGGTCCATGGAAGCAATCAGCTTCTCAATGAGCCGAATCACCTGCGGTGTGTCGCGGACAACCAGCGCATTGGTCTTCTCGTCAATGAACATGTCCTTGGTTTTGGTCATGGTCTTGACCATGGCCATGACATTCTTCGGGTCCGCATTGGTCAGGGAAAACCGGCGAATCTTCAACTCTGCATATTCACGCGACTTGGCTTCTGAATCTGCGTAAATCAGTATGGAGTTTTCGCCCATCACGCGCTTGGTGGTTTGGGTCTGCATCAGGATCAGATCAATGGCCTCTTCCACCGGTGTGTCACGAACAAAGATGGTCACCTTCAAATCGCCTTTGACGTCTTTGTCAAACATGACGTTCAGGCCCGTCGTGCGGGCAATGGCTTCCATCACCATACGCAAGTTGGCATCTCGGAACTGCAGGGTTACGGGTTTGCGGCCTTTCAGGTTCAGGCTCACCCCATTGAGCGAATTGCTCTGTGTCGCGGCAGCGATTTGGCTGCGCAATTGCAACGCACGCGCGTGGTCCGGGTTTTCGATCAACACTTTTGCAAGGATATTGGACGCCTGCTCAAAACTGCCTTTTCCATACAACAGCGCCGCACTGTCCATTTGCGTGTTTTGGCGCCGTTCAAGGGCGATTTCTTGCGCCGCCTGTTTCGCCGCAATATGTCCCGGATCGATGGACAACACCCTGGCATAGCGCTGCAAGGCAGGCTCCCAGCGCTGCTCTGCACGCTCTCGATTGCCTTCAGCCATCAGCCGATTGGCAATCAAATCACGTTGGTGCAGCCAGTCCTTTTTAAACGCCCCGTTTCCTGGATCGGCTTGTTGGGCCTGTGCCAATTTGGTCAGTCCATCTTCCAACTTGCCATCGGCAATCAAGGACATGCCTTCGTTATGTGTCCGTTCCGCAGCACAACCAGCCAGTGCAATAGCGAGCGCGTACGCCGCAATTCGGGCGAACTTTAGCGGGATGTTGTTCACTGAGTACTCCCGGTAGTGAGCGTTTGCGAAGTGTTCAATGGAAGATAAGTGAATATCACGTTATTGGCCTCTATGCGTTCTATTCGATACATGTTGTCGAGCACGTCACCCTTGGACGCTGTTATCACCCGGTTGCCGCGCGAGAGGATCACAAGCTGTAGCTCCCCCTCAGAATATTTTCCCAAAAAGATATAAGGCAAAGCAGGTGCCGTGGGCGGCGGCGGCGGCGGGGGCGCAACCACGGGTACGGGCTTGGGAGGGGGTGGTGGCACAAACCAGGTACCTTTGGAAAAAAGACGCTCAGCGGAGTCTTCCAGCAAAGTGACTCTGCTCCGGGCGCTTGCCAAAAGGCCCCCTTCCCCCGCATCGGGCACTGGCGGAGCCGATTTTTTAGGCACCACTACCGGCCGCGACTTTGTGGGTACAGACACCGTGTCACCGGTGTCTTCCGGCGCGAACAATATCAACGCAGCGGTGGCTGCCGCAGCAACGGCCATTCCTGTGTGCGACATGCTCCACTTCATGGCTTGGCATTCACGAAAAGGATGAAACTCAATTTGGCATCCACGGTCAAATCGTCAACCTTGTCCCGTTTGAAAGTCGCGTTTTCCAGAGCCATATTGGGGTCTTTGAGCACCTTGTCCATAAACGCCAACACCTGCTTGAAGGTCCCTTTAACGGGCAACATCACGCGGTAGCGAATCAACCGGTCACTGCCAGTGCGCGTACGGGTGTATTCACCTGTTTCAAGTACCAGATCATTTTTTTCAGCAGCGCGGTAAAGTGCTCCTAGAGATTCAGACACCAAGTCTTCCGTCGGAAACGCGCGGTAGAAAATGTCTACCTGCTCTTCCTTGCTCAGCGCCGAGTTAGCCGGAAGTGCATTTTTCTGAATTTCCTGCGTATGCAATGCTTCCAGTGTGCGTGTCAGTTTCGCAAATTCGTGCTGATCTGCCTGCACCAATACCAACCACGCGATCAGGGCAACCAGCAGTAAACCCAGTCCAGCCAGGCCCATTGTTCCTACCTGCTGAACGCGCAGCCAAAATATTCTTCGCAACAAATTCCAGTTCATTCGTGCGCCTTCCAATCCGCAACCAAACGAAAGCGAATGGGCTTTTCTGCTGCGGCTCGGTTGATAGAGTGCGACTGCAGGGTCACCGCAGAAAACTCGTCGGTATCTTGCAGCGCCTTGATGAACTTCAGCATGGTTTCCAGGCTGCGCGCTTCCGCTACCAGTGTGACCTGCGATTTGGACGCATCCGGCTCAATAGAAATAAACGCAATCGGTCCGGCGCTGGATGCTTCACCCAGCGATACAAAAAACTGACTCCAGCGCATGCTCAGTTGTGATGCGGCTCCACTGGCAAGCTTCCACGCACGCTCCACTTCTTCAGGTTTGAGTGAGGATGTCACCACTTTGCCACCCATCTTGGCGCGCTGGTCCGAAACCTGTTCACGCAAGGCATCCAATCGTGGCACAAGCTGGGTGCGCTCGTACACCAAAACACCCAAAGCAGCCACCGCGCCTAAAATCAAAAACGCCCAGCGTAACCACACCAGCTGGCGCGGCAAGGCAATAAAGTCGAACCGGAAATTGCTCATTCAGACAACCCCAGTTGAGAGAAATCGGCGTCCTTGGCCAGCACATGGTTCGGTACACCAGACGCCTTCAAGAACACGAAACGCACACCATCGATAACTTTCATGTTTTGCGCATTGAGAAACGAATCGTTTAGCACTACCGTCGTCGGGTTTTTTGCATTCAACGTGGCACCACTGATGGTCAGCTCC
>JBEEJM010000212.1:0-21560 GCA_041169205.1 Pseudomonadota bacterium
TGGGCACCGAGGTGCAGCGCCGCGCCCTGCACCTGGCCACGCTGCTGGAGCCGCTGCTGATCGTCACCATGGGCCTGGTGGTGATGCTGATTGTGCTGGCGGTGCTGCTGCCGATCATCGAGCTGAACCAGCTGGTGCGCTAGCGGTTTGCCAGCCATGCCTCTGACCGGACTGGCTCCGCTGGTATCGCCTGACACGCAGGTGCTGATTTTGGGCAGTTTCCCCGGCGGGCGTTCACTGCAAATGCAGCAGTATTACGCCCATCCGCAAAACCAGTTCTGGAAGATTTTGCAAGCCATTTGGCCCGCCAACCCCCTGGATATCAGCGCAAGCAGCTATGAAAATAGTAGCGCCTGGTTGCTGGCGCGGGGCTTGGGTCTGTGGGATGTGTACGCGGCGTGCGAGCGCGAGGGCAGCCTGGACTCCGCCATCCGCAACGCCGAAGTCAACGACATTGCCGGCCTGCACCTGCCTCGGCTGGCAGCCATTGCGCACAACGGCGGCGAGAGTTTCAAGCATGCGCGCCATACGCGCACCCTGGGCGTGCCGGTGTACCCGCTGCCCAGCACCAGCCCAGCCAATGCGAGCTGGAGTTTTGCGCGCAAGCTGGCCGCCTGGCGCGCGGTGATGCAGCAGCAGGGGCTGGCCTGATACTCCTACCGAAGGACACCGACATGATTCACCGCACCAACCCCCAGCCCCAATGGTCCGATGCCGTCACACACAACGGCACCGCGTATTTTGTAGAAGTGCCCGAGAGCGGCGACACCATCGACGCCCAGGCCCTCGCCGTATTCACCCAAGCCGAGCGCACCCTGGCCCTGTGCGGCAGCGACACAAGCCGCCTGCTGGTGGCCACCATCTACCTCAAACACATGGCAGACCGTGCCGCCTTCAACGCCCTGTGGGCGCAGTGGTTGCCCGCAGGCTGTGCCCCGGCCCGCGTGTGCGTGAGCGCCGAGATGGCCAGCCCCGACTACCTGCTGGAAATTGCGTTTACGGCGGCCTGCTAACCCGCACACACCGGGTGCCTCCCATCGCCCCGGTTTGTAAGTTGCCCGCGCAGCGCCTATAACTCCCTTCCACCCGAAGGTACGGGTCACTACAACGAAACCCGGGGAGACAGGCATGGCACATGACCCCTTTGCAGAACTAAAGAGCCGCCAGCGCGCGATGTGGGCGTCTTTTGGACCCACTGCGATGTTCACCACCCCAGCAGCCGCGCAGCTGGTGGCGTTTGCGGACATCCAAGCGGGAGAGTCTGTGCTTGATGTGGGCACCGGAACGGGGGTGGTGGCGATCACCGCCGCCAGCAAGGGTGCCAAGGTTAGCGCGCTGGATTTAACCCCGGCCCTGCTGGAGCAGGCACGCGACAACGGCCGTTTAGCCCACCTGGAAGGCATCGCCTGGATGGAAGGTGACGCAGAGGACTTGCCGTATGCAGATGCCACATTTGATGTGGTGGTGAGCCAATTTGGGCATATGTTTGCACCACGCCCCGAGGTGGCGATCTCGGAGATGCGCCGGGTGCTAAAACCCCAGGGCCGAATCGCTTTTTCCACGTGGCCGCCCGAGCATTTTGTGGGCAAGATGTTCATGTTTGTGGGACGCCACTCTCCACCGCCACCGCCAGGTGCCTCGCCCCCACCCCAGTGGGGCATACCCGCCGTGATCAGTGAGCGATTGGGGGCCCAATTTGATGCCCCATTTTTTGAACGCAGAACCATGCTGGTACCGGCGTTGAGCCTTGCACACTTTCGTACGTTCATGGAGCACTACGCAGGACCGGTGCAAAAACTGGTCGAGTCGCTGGCCGCAGATCCCCAAAAGCTGCACGACGTTCGTCAGGCGTTTGATGCCATGGCCGCACCGTACTTTTACGACAACATGATGCACCAAGGCTACCTGATGACGCGGGCTCGGGCCGTGTAAGCGCAGGCAAGGCATGCTATAAAATTCATAGTATGCCCAGCACCAAAACCACCGCCCTCACCACCCACGACACCACCCGCATTGACGATGTGCGCATCGGCGCGGTGCGTCCCCTCATCACCCCCGCGCTGCTCGAAGAGTCGCTGCCCGTGCCCGATGCCGCGCAAGCGCTGGTGGAGAGCAGCCGCGCCGCCATCTCGCGCGTGCTGCATGGGCAAGACGACCGGCTGGTGGTGGTGGTCGGGCCGTGCTCCATCCATGACCACGACCAGGCACTGGAATATGCGCGGCAGCTCAAGGTGCAAGCCGACGCGCTACAAGACGACCTGCTGGTGGTGATGCGCGTGTACTTCGAGAAACCCCGCACCACCGTGGGCTGGAAGGGCTATATCAACGACCCGCACCTGGACGACAGCTTTGCCATCAACGAAGGGCTGGCCATGGCGCGCCGCCTGCTGCTCGATGTGCTGGACATCGGCCTGCCGGTGGGCACTGAGTTTTTGGATTTGCTGAGTCCCCAATTCATCAGCGAGCTGGTGAGCTGGGGTGCCATTGGTGCGCGCACCACCGAGAGCCAAAGCCACCGCCAGCTGGCCAGCGGCCTGTCATGCCCAGTGGGTTTCAAAAACGGCACTGACGGCGGCATCAAGGTGGCCACCGACGCCATTCAGGCCGCGCAGGCCGCACACGCGTTTATGGGCATGACCAAAATGGGCCAGGCCGCCATTTTTGAGACGCGCGGCAATGACGACTGCCACGTGATTCTGCGCGGTGGCAAAACCACCAACTACGGCAAGGCCGATGTGGACGCCGCCTGCGCCCTGCTCAAGGCCGCGGGCCTGCGCGAGCAGGTGATGATCGATGTGAGCCATGCCAACAGCAGCAAGCAGCACCAGCGGCAAATCACCGTTGCGGGCGAGGTGGCGCAACAAATTGCCGCAGGCGATGCCCGCATCACCGGCATCATGATCGAGAGCCATCTGGAAGAAGGGCGGCAAGACATCGTGGCCGGTACGCCACTCCAGCACGGCGTGTCGGTGACCGACGCCTGCATCAGCATGGCGCAAACGGTGCCGGTGCTGCAAGCGCTGGCAGAGGCGGTGCGGACACGGCGCGCTGGACGGTAATATTTGAATGAAATTGGTCTGTAGCCCCCGTAAAATATGCGCATACAGCTATTAATTTTGTAGCAAATGAAACTCTGCATTCTTGAAAACGACATCCTCGACGGCGAGTTGGCGCAGGCTTACGACGGTTTTGCGTCCATGTTTTTTCGGCTATTCAAGCAAGCGGGGGTGGACTGGGACATTACGGTGTTCAACACCATGCGCGGCGAGTACCCGGCGTCGTTTGACGCGTATGACGCGGTGCTGCTGACCGGCAGCCGGTCGGACTCGTTCTCCGACGAGCCCTGGGTCGTGGAGCTGCGCCGGGTGGTGACAGGGCTGCTGCAACAGGGTAAAAAAATGGTGGGCGTGTGCTTTGGCCACCAGCTGATCGCTCTGTGCCTGGGTGCTCCGGTAGGCCGCGCACCACAGGGCTGGGGCGTGGGGCGCATGACTTACGACTGGCACCGCCCCGATTTGCCGCACTCGGAAGACCGCACCCATATCTCGCTGCTGGCCAGCCACCAGGACCAGGTGTTTGCGCTGCCGCCCGGTGCCACGCTGGTGGCCAGCAATGCGTTTTGCCCGGTGGCGTCCTTCACGGTCGGCAACGCAGTGTTTTGCATTCAACCGCACCCCGAGTTCAGCGAAGATGTGAGTGCCTACCTACTGGACAAGCGCCGTGGTTTATTGGGGGAAGACAAATACACCGCCAGCCGCCAAAGCCTCGTCCATGGGCACGAAGGGGAGCACATCGGGCGCATGGTGGTGGCCTTTTTGCAAGGCCAGTCGCCAGAGGCGGTGGATCCACTGTAACTAACCGGCCGTGGGTGGGCCCAAGGCCTGCGCAATCGCCTCTGCATCCAGCGCCCGTGCCGCGCCAAAGCCCGCCACCTGGTGGGCACCGGTCACGGCAATAGCTACAAACCTGAAATCACCCAATTGCGTCATAGGCTCGGCTTCGGGAAAGCGCGCCAGGTAAGCCGCACGCGCTTGCGCAGCTTCCGCACTCTCGGGGTCCAGCGCCCGGGCCAATCCCACCAGCGTGACGCGCGGCAATGCGTGGACCGGCGCACCCGCCACCTCCGTCTGCATCACCATCAATGACACGCGGGGTGAAGTTTGCAGATTGCGCGTGTGTGCTGCCAAAGCGCTGACATGAATCACCACCCAACCCGTGGCAGACTCCAATGCAAATGGCACCATGGACACAAAGGGCGCACCGTCGGCCCCCAGCGTGCCCAAGGCGGCCACACGGTGGTCCGTTAGAAGGGCGCGCAAAGCGGTGGTTAAGCGGGGTTCGTGGGACATGGCGCAAGTATGGTGCAACCATAGCGTGTCCACGCCTTTCAAAAACAAGGCCCCGGGGCAGGGTGTGTGCGCCGGGGCCTTGTTTTTGCAATGCAGGCCCTTGTGGGGCCGGTTTGCGCCTTGTCTGCAGGTAGCAGGTGGGGCTGTGTGCTGCGGATAACAGATGAAACAAGTGTAAGGCAGGGTATGTAGCAGAAGATTGCGTTGTTAGCTTTCATTTCTCTATTTTTGGCATATTCTGCTTTTAATTAACGATATAGTGGCAGTACCATGAATTTAGACCGCTATGACAAGCATATTCTGGAACTCTTGCAGCAGGATGGCCGCATCAACAACCAGGACCTGGCCGACCGCATTGGCCTATCGCCCTCGCCGTGCTTGCGCCGGGTGCGTGCGCTGGAAGAGTCAGGCTTAATCCGCGGCTACCGCGCGCTGCTGGACGCCAAAAAGCTGGGCCTCAACCTGATGGCGCTGGTGCACATTTCGATGGACCGCCACACGCCGGAACGCTTCGAGAATTTCGAGACCGCCGTGGGCTTGCTGCCCGAGGTATTGGAATGCCTGCTGATCACCGGCCAGGACGCGGACTACCAGTTAAAAGTCGTGGTGCGCGATATGGACCACTACCAAGCGCTTCTCTTGAACCAGCTCACCCGCATTGAAGGTGTGACCGGCGTTCACTCCAGTTTTGTGCTGCGCCGCGTGCTGGACAAAACTGCAATGGCCGTTGACTGAGATCCAGGCTCACCATGTGTTTATTGGTTTGGAACTGGCAACCTGCAAGCGCAACGCCTTTGCTATTGCTCTCCAACCGCGATGAGTTTTATGGCCGCCCCGCACTGCCCGTGCACTGGTGGGATGCCGATGGCGCAGGCCCTGCGGTGTTTGCCGGCAAAGACCTGCAGGCGGGCGGCACTTGGCTGGGTGTGAGCCGCAGCGGCCGATTGGCCGCGTTGACCAACTACCGCACGCCAGTGCCAGCACGTACCGACACACCCTCACGCGGAGAACTTGTTGCTGATTTTTTGCAAGGGAACATGGGTGCCGCCGAGTACCTGCACACCTTGCGCCAGACCGCCCAGGACTACAACCCGTTCAACCTGCTGGTCTATGACGGCCAGCAACTCATGGGGCTGGAAAGCCGGGGAGCCAAAGTCATCGCCATGGAACCCGGCATGGGTGGGGTATCCAATGCGGATTTTCAGACGCCGTGGCCCAAGCTCACTCGCTTGAAAAAGCATTTTCAAAACACGCTACAGCACAGTGATGCTGCGCCAGAACATCATTTGCCTCTGCTGCACGACGACGCCTTGGCACCCGATTCCAGCTTGCCCAACACTGGTGTTTCTTTGGAATTGGAACGCACTTTGTCCGCCATTTTTATCGCCACGCCAGACTATGGCACGCGCGCCTGCAGCAGCGTGCAGGTGCGCCGAAACCATGTGACATTTACGGAAGAAAGCTTTGGGCCAGCGGGTTTGCTGGCCCAAACACAGCACCAATTTGCGCTGTAAATCGCGGTGTTAACGCCCGTCCGGCAACTCGATCTTCACTTCAAGCGTTTCCAGATTGTCCTGACGGCCCTGGATGACTTTAATGTCGGATGGATTGATCTTGACGTACTTGCTAATCACCGCCACCAGTTCGCGCTGCAGTTCCATCAGTTTGTCCGGCAGCAAGGCATTGCGACCCGAACGCTCATGGGCCAGAAGAATGGACAAGCGTTCCTTGGCCACACTAGCGGTCGTTTTCTTCTCGCCCAGAAAAAAGGAAAGTAAGGAAGCCATGTTTATTTGCCTCCGAACAGACGCTTCAAGAGCCCTTGTTTGGGCGCTTCGGTAAAGCGCATGGGCTTGTCGGTACCCAAGAAACGGTCAATTACGTCTTTGTAGGCTTCTGACACATCGCTGCCCTGTATGTGCACGGCGGGCACACCCTGGTTGGAGGCTTGCAGCACCGATTCGCTCTCGGGAATCACACCAATCAGCTTGATACGCAAGATGTCCTGAATGTCTTCCAGCGACAGCATTTGGCCCTGGTCCACGCGAACCGGGTTGTAGCGGGTAATCAGCAGGTGTTCTTTGATGGGGTCGCCGCCCGTCATCGCGCGCTTGGTTTTACTGGCCAGCATGCCCAAAATGCGGTCGGAATCGCGCACAGAAGACACTTCGGGGTTGGTCACCACCAAAGCTTCATCGGCAAAGTGCATGGCCATTAGCGCACCTGTCTCGATACCGGCAGGTGAGTCGCACACGATGAATTCAAAATCCATGGCGGCCAGGTCGTTCAAGACCTTTTCCACACCGTCTTGCGTCAGCGCATCTTTATCGCGGGTTTGCGACGCTGCCAACACGTACAAATTGTCGGTCTGCTTGTCTTTGATCAGGGCCTGGTTGAGATTGGCTTCACCCTGAATTACGTTAATCAGGTCGTACACCACGCGACGCTCACAACCCATGATCAGGTCCAGGTTGCGCAGACCCACGTCGAAGTCAATCACCGCAGTCTTGTGACCACGCAACGCCAGGCCGGTTGCAAAGCTGGCGCTGGTGGTGGTTTTACCCACGCCACCTTTGCCAGACGTCACCACAATGATTTTTGCCATGGATAGAAAATCTTTCAAAAAATAAAATCAGGTTTTCAAAGCTTCAATGAGCAATTTGTCCTGCCCATCGTTGCTCAAACGAACTTGCGCTGCCTTGCCATGAATGTCTTTGGGCAAGGGGTTCTCACTGGTGCGGTACACGCCGGCAATAGAAATGAGCTCTGGCTCCAGGCACAGCGAAAAAATGCGGGCGTTGGTGTTGCCTCGGGCACCAGCCATGGCCTTGCCACGCAGCGGCGCATAGACATGAATGTTGCCATCCGCCACCACCTCGGCGCCTTGGTTAACCATCGCCAGCACCACCAAATCAGCACCCCGGGCGTAAATTTTCTGGCCGGACCGCAGGGGTTTGTCGACGACCATGGTGGCAGGGCCGGGAACTTCGCGCACCACTTCTTTGACCACCTCCACCGTCTCGGAGATGTGCACCACCTCGGATCGGGCCCTGACCACTTCCACAGGGGCTTCTACGAGACCAACCGCCTTGGTAGCAATCAGCCAATCCCCTTGCAAACCTCGCACCGCCACGGGCACCAGTCGGCAGGCGCGCACAGCACGCAAGAGAGGAGACAGATCTTGTACCGTAGCCTCAAGCCCGCAATGCGCAAAGTCGATCACCAGCGCATCATGGTCAAAAAAATCAGGGCTTTCTCCATCTGGACCAAACTGCGCGAGCAATTCGGCAGTCAGTGCCTGCCAGTCACTGGTTTTCAGTAGCAGGGCTACCAGCGGAAGTTGTGCACTCTTGATCTCGAACGAAACAGACATGGGGGAAAACAAACCGGTGAAAGGGAAAGGGTGACACAAACTTCAGAGGGCAAATCTTACTTGATGGATCGCAATTGCAAGCCCCAACACGAAGGTGTTTATCTTTATTTCTCGGAGGATGTTTGTCTCTAACTGTCTTCTTTTTCCTATTTAAGACATAGTAGTAGTAGATAGAGGGATGGACTACTATGGGGACAAGGGTGTTTTACTTATAAAAATCAAGGACTTACATTCATTCAATGGGTGTGGGTGACTCTGCTTTTTAGCTGTACCCGGAAACTGGATAACTTTAGAAAATTGATTTCTCCTGTGGATAACTGTGTGTTTATGCGCAAACTATGCACAGGTTTATGCTTTGACAAACCAAAAAAACTGGATGACAACGGGAAACGGTATGAGTGATAAAAAACCTTTTGAAATAGCCCGCGAAACGCTCAAGCAATTGACCGTGCGCAAGCTGGCACCCACGCCACTCAATTACCAGGGCATCTACAACGAGATTGCTGGCATTCCCCAGGTGCCGCAATTTCCAATGGATACGCTGCGGGATATTGCCAAGGCCTTGCCTGCCAAAACGCCAGGCCAGCAAAAGCAACGGGGATTGTTGGAATACGCGATTGACCGCATGAATTGGGATGGAGTCAAATCGGCATTGGTGGCCTATGGTGGTTTTGTTCCGGCTACGTCACAAGATGTTGCGCCCTCCGGGAATGCCTCTTTAACGGTGAATCTTGGATTCGACGCTGCAACGAGTGCACCCGCGCTGACCGCAGATTTTCTGGCGCAGATGGGGCGATTGATCGAATACGCCTTGCCAGCCTTGGGCACGGACGATGAACGTTTCAAGGAACAGACGAAAGCGTTGTTGAAGGGATTGCGCGAACCCGGAACCGATGTAGCCAGTATCAAGTTGATGTTGGTCAACTACAGCCACCGACTGTCGTTCGTGGCCGAAGACCAGGCGGAAATTAAAACAGTCTTGCTCAAGCTGCTGCACCTGGTGTTTGAAAACATTGCGGAGTTGAGTATCGAAGAACAATGGCTTAAGGGGCAAATGGATGCCCTCATGACGGCTTCTGCGCCGCCATTGTCGTTGCGTCGCCTGGACGATGTGGAGCGTCTGCTGCGCGATGTGATCTTCAAGCAAAAGGAAGCCAAAGAGCGCACGGTGCAAGGTCAAAAAGAGATGCGCGAGATGCTCGCATTGTTTATTGCCCGTCTGTCAGAAATGACCGAATCCACCGGTAGCTTTCACCACAAGCTGGAAGAAAGCGCGCGTCAAATTGAGCAGGCCACATCGATGGCTGATATTGCACCGGTATTGAAAGAGGTGGTGGGTGCTACCCGCAGTATGGCCAATGAAAGTATGGCTGCGCGCGATCAGCTGACAACTATGCGGGAACGGTCTCTCAAAACGGACGAAGAGCTCGTCAAGTTGCATCGCGAATTGGACCGTGTGAGCTCCGAAGCGCGCCACGACCCGCTGACGGGAGCACTCAATCGCAAAGGCCTGGACGAAGCCATTGACCGTGAACTCTCCACCGTACGCCGCAAGGAAACACCGCTGTGCGTGGCCTTGTTGGACATCGATAACTTCAAAAAACTCAATGACTCTTTAGGCCACGCCATGGGTGACAATGCCTTGAACCACTTGGCCACCGTGGCGCGCGAGTCCATGCGGCCGCAAGACACACTGGCTCGCTTTGGTGGCGAAGAGTTTGTTGTCTTGTTGCCCGATACGCCGTTGGATAAGGGCATTGAAGCCATGACCCGTTTGCAGCGTGAGCTGACCAAACGGTTCTTTTTGGCGGGAACGGAAAAGGTGTTGATCACCTTCAGCGCAGGCGTGGCGCAATTGATGGAAGGCGAAGCAGGGCCGGACGCCATTCGCCGCGCCGACCAGGCCATGTATCTCGCTAAACGTGCAGGTAAAAACCGGGTGCTGGGCGCCTGAACAAAGGAATATTGATGGCTTATTTGATCTTGGGTTTGGTGGTGTTTCTGGGCGTGCATTCGGTACGCATCGTGGCGGAAGACTGGCGTACGCAAACGCGTGCGCGCGTTGGGGAAAACACGTTTAAAGGTGTGTACTCGGTGCTGTCTTTGCTCGGATTTGCCTTGATCGTTTGGGGCTTTGGTGTGGCCCGTGAGACGCCTGTTCAGGTATGGAGCCCGCCTATAGGGATGCGCCATGCAGCGTCTTTGCTGACCCTGATTGCGTTTGTGTTTTTGGCCGCGGCTTATGTGCCGCGCAACGCGATCAAGGCGCGTGTGCACCATCCCATGGTGTTGGCCGTCAAGAGTTGGGCGCTGGCACATGTGCTGGCCAACGGAGGCTTGGCGCACCTGGTGTTGTTCGGGGCTTTTTTGCTGTGGGCGGTGCTGGACTTCATCGCATCACGCCGTCGGGATCGGGCGTTGGGTACCACTTATCCTGCGGGTACGGCCAGTGGCACAGGCATTACCATCGTGGTCGGTGTCGTGGCGTGGGTCGCATTTGCCTTCTGGTTGCATGGATTGCTGATCGGTATTCGCCCGTTTGGCTGAGATGGCCTGTTTCGGGCTAGCGTTCGATGTACCACTGAATAATGGCCTTGGCGACAAAGCCCACCATGCCAAAGGCCAGACCGATAAAAATCACAAAGGTGCCGAACTTGCCGGCCTTGGATTCCCACGCCAGGTGGCCAATGATGAACAGCATGTACAGCATGAAGCCGCCCACACCAAAGGTGAGGCCAAAGCCGGCAATTTGTTCTTCTGAATAACCAAACATTCGGGTCAATGGGCAGAAAGTGGCGCAGACAGGGTGTCACGCGCGGGAAGTGTTGAGGTGTCGATCAGCGCACGGTACGCATGCCAGCTACCGTGGCCTAGCATGGGAATGACGGCGACCAGCCCGATCAGCAAAGAGCCCAGGCCCAACAAGGTAAAGCCCATGATGAGTGCCGCCCACAGCGCCATTGGGCCGGGATTGGTGATAACGGTTTGCCAGCTGACCAGCACCGCTTGCATCAGGGTCACACGGCGGTCCAGCAGCAGCGGCATGGCCACCACGCTAGACGCAAACATGGGTGCCGCCATAATGCCGCCCAGCGCTAGCCAGAGCTCAAACAGCCAGCCATTTTTTTCCAGCATGACGTGGTGGACAAAATCCAGTGGGGTGTTGATGGGCACCGGTGCCAGCAAGGTAATGAGCGCGGCAGAGGTCAGCACCCAGCCAGTGGCGGCCAGTGCCAGCAGGGCACCGAACTGCACCATGCACCAGTAGTCGTTGCCCCATTTGTTGAAGTGGCTGTTTTGCCAGTTCAGCCAGGTTTTGAGCACCACCGAAAAGTCGGCTTTTTCACCCCGCTCCAACGCACGGCTCAGGGCATACAGGCTGGTGGCCAATACGGGGGCGATCACCATGAAACCTGACAACGCACCGGCCAGGAGCCAAAAACGGTGTTGGGCCACCGCAACGATGATGGCGCCGCCCACCGCAAGTAGCAGGCCGTGGGCAAAACTGACCCATCCCGAGCGCGCCATATCACGCCACGCAAGTACCAGCCAGACCAATGGTTGCATCGGGCCAATGGTGCGAACCGTGGGAAGGATGGACGGAATGGTGGACTTGGGCATGGTGATCGATGGGCAGTGTATTCGTGCAACCCCCGTGGTTGCTTGATGTGCATCAATGCTAGGGGCCGCCGCGCATAATGGCCATCCGTTACTACCCGGAGTTTTTTGATGACACGCCCTGTTTTGAGCGAAACCCAGATCCATCCCGCCATTCGGGACCGCGTTGCCAGCCACCACCGCAGCATTGTGGACGAGGTACAGGCCGCAGTGGCGACCCATCCGGTGGTGGTGGTGGGTATGGGCATTAACCCCATGCCCAAGAAGGCGCGCTCGGCGCTCGATGCCGCTGGTGTGGCCTACCACTACATGGAGTACGGCAATTACCTCAACACCTGGCGCCGCCGCAACGCACTGAAAATGTGGACCGGCTGGCCCACATTTCCCATGGTGTTTGTCAAAGGCACACTGGTGGGCGGAGCCACCGACGTGCAAGCCCTGATTGCCAGCGGAGAGCTTAAAAAGCTGCTGGCTTAAGCAGTCTTACTGCTTAGGTGCCATAGGGGCGACCGGTGTGCCTTTGCCGTCTTTGGCTCCGTGCATGCTGTGGTCTTCGCCCTTGTCTTTGCCTTGGTCGTGGCCACGCATGCGCGCATGCTCAGCGTCAAACACTTTTTTCTGCTCGGCGGTCAGCGTGGCGTAGAAGGTTTTCGTGGCGTCGTCGCGCTTGTCCATGTTCGCTTGCATGTCGGACATGTGCTGGGTGCGCAGAGCATGCATTTTGTCGATGCGTTCGGGCGTGCTCAGTTTGTCCATTTCTGCGTGATCCGGGCGCTTGGCCATCATGTCTGCGGGGGGCTTCATGGCTCCCGTAAACGCAGTCCAAGCACCTTCTTGGGCCGGCGTGATCTTCAGCTTGGCCTTGAGGTCGGCCGCATGTTTGGCCATCATTTTTTCCATCTTGGCGGGGTCGCGCTGACCCATATGGCCCATGCGGCCACCGCCGTCGTGGTCCATCATGCCCATGCCAGAGCCTTGGGAGTAAGCAGCAAAACCAGCGGTGGCCAGCAGGCCGGCAACGATGAGCGATTTAAAAACGGGTTTCATGGTGACATCCTTGGTTAGGTGACTGCAGCGGGAATCGCTATCAGCTTGGGGACAAGTGTGCGCGGGCTATGTATCGGCCATATTGCGCTGCGCTAAGGTTTTGTAAAGATGCGTGAAAATAGTCGACGTAACAAAGGAGCTGTGTGTTCAAGAATGTGATGATGTACCGCATGGTGTCTGCCTGGGAGCAGACCGTGGCGAAGCTGGAAGCAGCACTGGAAGAAAACCGTTTTGTGGAGTGCAGTGCCTCGCAGGAAAAATCGGTGGGCTGGATGGCACCGCGGGGCGATGACCATGGCCCCTTGGTCGAGGTCGTAGCCGGGCAGTGGATTTTGAAGCTCATGGTCGAAGTCAAGGTGATTCCCGGCACCGTGGTTAAGCGCAAGGCCGAAGAGCAGCTGCAACACATTGAGGCCGCCACCGGCCGCAAACCTGGCAAAAAAGAGGCCCGCGAGATTCGCGAAGACGCGCGCTTGAGCCTGTTGCCGCTGGCGTTTACCAAGCAGTCGTCGGTGCTGGTGTGGATAGACCCGCAAGCCCAATGCCTGGTACTGAGTGCGGGCAGCCAGGGCCGAGCCGATGAGGTAATGACGTGCCTGATCAAGGCCATTGACGGTCTGGCGGTGCAGCTGATCAATACGCAGATGTCGCCTGCAGCGGCCATGTCGATTTGGCTGTCCACCAAAGAAGCGCCGCAAAGCTTCAGTGTGGACCGGGAGTGTGAACTCAAAGCCGCCGACGAGTCCAAGGCCGTGGTGCGCTATACCCGCCACGCATTGGACACCGATGAAGTAGGCCAACACATTGCGACTGGCAAGGTGCCCACTCGCTTGGCGCTGACCTGGAATAACCACGTTTCTTTCGTGCTCACCGAAGCCCTGCAACTCAAAAAAGTAGCCGTGCTGGACGTGGTGTTGGAGGGCGCAGGTGCGGCCGGTGACGGCAAAGACGACAGCTTTGATACCGATGTGGCGATTGCCACCGGTGAACTGCGCAAGCTGATTCCAGACCTGCTGGAAGCCCTGGGCGGCGAGTTAATCCCGGGATAAACCCAAGGCCTGCAAAGGCGGTGATTTGTGGCTATGCTGGCGTTTTTTTGGAGATGCCATGCAACGCAAGACAGCGCAGGATTTTGACCAAGAACTGCTGATTCTTTTTGACGCCTATGTCCACGGCACGCTGGACCGGCGTGGCTTTTTGGACCGGGCCAAGAAGTTTGCGGTGGGTGGCCTCACTGCTGCGGGCTTGCTGGCCTCGCTCAGCCCCAATTTCGCGCTGGGCCAAGTGGTGCCCAAAGACGACGCGCGGATCAGAACCGAGATGCTGGAGATTGCCTCACCGGCTGGCTATGGCAAGGTGCGCGGTTATCTGGCACGCCCGGCAAACGCTGTGGGCAAATTGCCCGCTGTGCTGGTGATCCATGAGAACCGGGGACTGAACCCGCACATTGAAGACATTGCCCGCCGTCTGGCGCTGGAAGGCTATATGGCTTTTGCACCCGATGCGCTAACGCCACTGGGTGGCTACCCAGGGGACGAAGACAAGGCCCGCGCCTTGTTTGCCACGCTGGACCAGACCAAGACGCGGGAAGACTTTGTGGCCTCTGCGCAGTGGCTGATGGCGCGGGCTGACTGCACCGGCAAGGTGGGTGCTGTGGGCTTTTGTTATGGGGGCGGGGAGGTGCATGCGCTGGCTGCGCGTTTGCCAGCGCTTGCTGCGGGTGTGCCGTTTTATGGCAATCACCCACCGGCAGACGCTGCCGCACGGGTCAAAGCGCCTTTGTTGTTGCACTTTGCAGGCACCGATGAGCGTATCAATTTAAGCTGGCCTCTCTATGAGGCGGCACTCAAGGGCACGGGGGTGCGCTACACGGCGAACACGTACGCGGGCACACAGCACGGCTTTCACAACGACACCACGCCCCGTTTTGATGCGGCTGCAGCCAAGCTGGCTTGGGAACGCAGCTTGGCATTTTTTCAGCAAACGCTTAGGGCCTGATCAGTCGCGGCGGTACTCGTCGCGTCCGTAACCATGGTCATGGCCGTGGTTCCAGTGGCCATGGTGGCGGCGCTCTTCTTCAAAGCGCGCCCATTCGTAGCCATGGCGGGGGCCGTAGGCAGGAACGTACGCAACGGGGGCATAACCAGGGGGAAAGCCATTGGCATAGCCGTTTTGGTAGTAGCGCACATCGGGGCCAGGGCCACTTGCACGGTAATCCGGTAGCTGCTGCGTTACGGCCCTGCTGTTAGACCCATGGCCCGAAGATTGACTCGCAGCTACACCCACGGCGGCACCCAAGGCACCACCGACGATGGCACCTTGGCGGCCACCCATGTGCTGGCCCAACACCACGCCAGCCACAGCACCTACCCCACCCCCAAGCAAGACCCCCAAATCGTCCGCGTACGCAGGGGCACTCAAGGCCGAGAAAGCCAAAACGGTGCCCGCGATCAGCGCCGTCGCGGTAACGCGGGGTGTACTAGGTTTGCGAGAGGTAAACAACATAAGTGGCTTGTGGGCCTGGGCCCGTACCGCCAAACGTGGCGGTTTGTCATCCTCTAACGGCAGTGCTGCTCTGGCGATGACGGGGGTAACAAGGACTTACAGTTTTATCCGAGCGCTTACTTCTTGATTGCGCAGGTGTTGATGCCGAAAATGGCATACGGCGGGCACCAGCCCAAGGCGCCCGTGGCCAGAGGCACGACGCCCAGCCAGCCCCACCAGCCCACGGTGCCGGTCGCAGCCAAGCCCAGCAGTACCAGGCCTGCGACGATGCGAATGATGCGTTCTGTTCCACCTACGTTATGGGTCATATCTATCTCCTAAAAATGTTGGATGGGTGCATTAGGCGCTCGCAATGTGCTCGCGTATGTGACTTGGGTCACACAGTCAAGGCAGAGGCCAAATCGCGCAGGGCAGCGCTGTTGCGGATAGTGATGTGTTCGCGCGCCAGCTCCACCCAACCCTCGCGCTCAAAGCGGCGCAACAAGCGGGTGACCATTTCGCGCACGGTGCCCAGTTCGTCGGCCAGGGTCTGGTGGGTGAGTGACAGATCTTGCCCACGGCCCAGCAGGGCAGCTGCTAGGCGCTGGTCGAGCTTGTGAAACGCCACCGCGTCAATCAGCCCGGTGAGGTCGGCCATGCGTTCGGCAAACAGGCCCAGCACCTCGTCGCGAAAGGCGGGTGCAGCCAGCCATTGGTTGAACACCGGCGGCGAAATCAATAGCAGGGTGGTGGGCTTAGTGGTGATGCCCTGGGCTGAGAGCGGCGTGCTGCGAAACAGGCAGGCACTGGAAACCAGGCACAACTCGCCTGGTACCACCCGGTACAGCTCCAGTGAGCGGCCGTCACCCGAATGGCGCGACACCTTGATTTCACCGGTCAGCACCAGCGGGAAGCCACGGCAGGGCGCGTTTTCGTCAAATAGCACGACTCCTGCGGGTACGGCGATGGGGTTCGTTGCGGAGCCCAGACTGTCCAGCGAAGGAACCACCTGCGCCAGCGCCGGGTACAGTGCAAGGGGGGCGGTCATGCTGGCAGTGTAGTGGCGCCCGCCAAGTCGTCCAGGATGGGGCAGTCCGGCCGTTCATCGCCGTGGCAGTGGTGCAGCAGGCCCTGCAAGGTGCGCTGCATGGTCTGCAATGCCTCGATGCGCGCCGCCAGTTCGTCCATGTGTTTTTGTGCGATGCGTTTGACACTGGCGCTGGCGCGGCGGCGGTTTTGCCACAGGTTGACCAGCTCGGCGATCTCGGCCATGGAAAAGCCCAGGTCCCGGCAACGCTTGATGAAGCGCAGCGTGTGCACATCGGCCTCGGTGTACTGGCGGTAGCCGCTGTCCGTGCGGTGCACCCGGCCCAACAGGCCGAGCGATTCATAGTGGCGCAGCATCTTGGCCGACACGCCTGAGCGCCGGGCAGCTTCCCCAATGGGAACGGGAAAGTCGCCGCCGTGGTCTGCGGCGCGTGGCTCAGACTGCGACGGCATAGCCTTCTTCGGCAATGGCCGTGGCCAGGGCTTCACGGGGTTGGGCGGACTCGACCTGCACCAGGTTCTGGGTGCGGTCGATCTTGACGTTGGCCTGGGGATCGACTTGCTTGACGGCGCGGACAACGGCTTTTTCGCAGTGGCCGCAGGTCATGCCGGTGACGGTGAAATTCTGGTTCATGATGGATGTCCTTTGACGTTTGTTTGATAGAAATCATAGTCTGAACCTTGCCATCGTGGGAAGGTCAAGCATCTCTTGCACTTGACATTGCCACGATGGGAAGGATTAGGCTGCACCCCATGAATACCAACTCACTTTCTTCCCCCTCGCTGGACATTGGCATTGGCGGCATGACCTGCGCTTCTTGTGTGTCACGGGTGGAGCGTGCACTGAAAAAAGTGCCAGGCGTATCTGAGGCTTCGGTGAATCTGGCCACCGAATCAGCGCGCATCGTCTTTGCTCCCAGTGAGCAGATGGAAGCCCGCTTGCGCCGTGCGGTACGTGATGCAGGTTACGAGCCCCGTGCGGCGGATGCTGCGGTCATGGCGGAAGACACCTCGCCGTGGGCCGGCTTTGCGCCGGTGGCTATCGGTCTGGCGCTTTCCACCCCGTTGGTGCTGCCCATGATTGGCGATCTGCTGGGCCAACACTGGATGCTGAGCGCTTGGTGGCAGTTCCTCCTGGCCACGCCAGTGCAGTTTGTTTTGGGCGCGCGTTTTTATAAGGCGGGTTGGCATGCGGCCAAGGCCTTGACCGGCAATATGGATTTGCTGGTTGCCATTGGCACCACGGCGGGCTGGGCGCTGTCGGTCTGGCTGTGGCTGACGGCCGAGTCGGGCACCATGGTGCACCTGTACTTTGAAGGCTCTGCAGTGGTGGTGACGCTGGTGCTGCTGGGCAAGTGGCTGGAAGCCCGCGCCAAGCGGCAAACCACCTCGGCCATACGCGCCCTGCATGCGCTGCGCCCCGAAATTGCCCACCTGATCGGCCCAGACGGTGAAGTGGATGTGCCGGTGGGTGAATTGCTGGTGGGCGATCGTGTCGTGGTTAAACCCGGCGAGCGTTTTGCGGTGGACGGTGTGGTGCAAGAGGGCCAGACCCAGGTGGACGAATCCATGCTCACCGGCGAATCGCTGCCCGTGCCCAAGGAACCCGGCGGCAAGCTCACCGGGGGCTCCATCAATGGGGATGGCCGTGTGGTGATGCAGGTGCGGGCCGTGGGCAGCGAAACCGTGCTCTCCCACATCATCCGCCTGGTGGAAGACGCACAGGCCGCCAAAGCGCCGATTCAGCGCCTGGTGGACCAGGTAAGTGCGGTGTTTGTGCCGGTGGTGCTGGTGATTGCGTTGGTGACCCTGCTGGCCTGGTGGCTCACGGGCCACGCGTTTGAGCAGTCGCTGATTTACTGCGTGGCGGTGTTGGTGATTGCCTGCCCCTGCGCGCTGGGCTTGGCCACACCCGCAGCCATCATGGCGGGCACGGGTGTGGCGGCCCAATTCGGAATTCTCATTAAAGATGCGCAGGCGCTGGAACTGGCGCACAAGGTCGATGTGGTGGCGTTTGACAAAACCGGCACGCTTACCGTGGGCCGCCCCCGCCTGACGGCGCTGGTGGTCGCGCCCGGAGGGGACGCCAAAGAGGTGTTGGCACTCATCGCCAGCCTGCAAAGCGGTAGCGAGCACCCGCTGGCCCGCGCCGTGCTGGATGCCGCCCAAGAGCAGGGCGTGGCGTTTGTGGCACCCGACAATGTGCGCGCGGTGCCGGGCCGGGGCACCGAGGGCGAAGTGGGGGTGCGCAGCTTTTTGCTGGGGAGCCTGCGCTGGATGGACGAGCTGGGTGTGCCTTTGGCAACGCTGGCACAGCAGGCCAGCGATCTGCAGGTGCAAGGCGCGACGGTGTCGGCGGTGGTGGAGCGCACCACCCAGGGGTTGACGCTGCTGGCCTTGTTGGCTTTTGGTGATGAGCCCAAAGCCGGGGCCAAAGAGGCGCTGGCGGCTCTGCGTGCGCGGGGCATCCGCACGGTGATGATTTCGGGCGATAACCGCGGCGCGGCCGAGGCCATGGCACGTCGCTTGGGGCTGGACCCGGATGCGGGCGAGGTGTTGGCCGAAGTGCTACCTGGCGACAAGGCGGCGCACGTGCTGGCACTTAAACAAGGTGGCCACACCGTGGCGATGGTGGGCGATGGTGTCAATGACGCGCCCGCGCTGACCGCCGCCGATGTGGGCATGGCCATGGCCAACCCGGGCGGGGGCGGCACCGACGTGGCCATGCACGCAGCCGGTATCACGCTGATGCGGGGCGACCCGTTGCTGGTGGCGGCCGCGCTGGATATTTCGAGCCGCACCGTGGCCAAAATTCGGCAAAACCTGTTCTGGGCCTTTGCCTACAACGCGGCGGGTATTCCGCTGGCGGCGCTGGGCTATCTGAACCCGGTGCTGGCCGGTGCGGCCATGGCCATGAGCTCGGTGAGTGTGATGAGCAATGCGCTGCTGCTCAAGCGTTGGAAGCCCTGATAGCATTCGTTTTCATTAGATTTGTCCATCGTTGGAGTTCCCCATGTCGATACTGACCCTCATGCGCATGTTTACTATCCGCTTTCGCATGATGGGTGCTATCGCGGTGGTGCTGGGTCTTTTGTCCGTACTGGGCGGTGTTGGCATGTTCGGCATGTTGCGCATACAGGACTTGAGTCAACACTTTATTGACAATGCGTTTGCGGATGCGGGGCGACTATCTCGGATGCAGTTCGAATTGGGCCGTGTGCGTCTGGACGAGCGCGACATGGTTATTCAGTATGAAAAGCCCAAAGACATTGGGCAGACCGCCACACGCTGGAAAGCCAACTTGCAAAGTGCCCATGCGAATGCCAAGGCTTTTTCCAGTTCGACCAACCCAGTCGTTGTGACGGCTGCGAAGCGCATCGACGAGCAGATGGACAGGTACCAGGCCGCGTTCGAGTCCGTTGTCACGGAGCTTTCCGCGGGCGGTGTGCCTTCTGCAACCGTGGGCGCGGTCATGGCGGAACCGGCGGCGGCGGAATTTGCCACCATTGAGCGCCACTTGCTGGTGCTGGAGGAGGCGGTTCAAAAGGAGGCAGGCGCTGCGGCGCAGGAGCAGGAGAGTGCCAGCAAGACCGTCAAACTGCTGTTTGCGTTGGCGGTCTTGCTGACGGTGGTGGTGGTGGCTCCGTTGACCTGGTTGAACATGCAGTCGATCTGCAAACCACTGGAGCAGGCGAAAGAGATTTCCCGCTTGATCTCCACCGGTGATCTTTCGGTAGAGATTCACGTCGAAGGCCGCGACGAAGTATCGGACTTGCTGCGCGCACTCGACACCATGCGCAATAGCTTGGCGGAGACGGTCGGTGATTTGCGCAACGCCAGCGAAGCGATAGCGACGGCCAGCCAGGAGATTGCTTCGGGCAACCAAGATCTTTCCACCCGCACCGAGCGCGCTGCCAGCAATGTGCAAAGTATGGTGTCGTCCATTTCTGAGTTGCTCAGCACAGTGCAACAGACGGCGGCCTCCGCGCAGACGGCGACGCAGCTGGCGGCGACCGCGTCAGGTCAGGCTGCACGGGGTGGCGAAGTGGTGTCCCATGTGGTGACCAGCATGCACGACATTTCGGGGTCGAGCCGCAAGATCGGCGACATCATTGGCCTGATCGATTCGATTGCGTTTCAGACCAATATTCTGGCCCTGAATGCTGCGGTGGAGGCGGCCCGCGCAGGCGAACAGGGGCGCGGCTTTGCGGTGGTTGCCAGTGAAGTGCGCTCATTGGCGCAGCGCTCGGCACAGGCGGCGAATGACGTGAAGTCGTTGATTTCGGCCAGCGCGACTGCGGTGGATGGCGGCGTGCGTCTGGCCGAAGAAGCCGGGACCGCTATGAAAGAAATGGTCAGTGGGGCCCAGCGCGTGGGCGCCCTCATCGGCGAAATATCCACCGCTTCGGTGGAGCAATCCGAAGGTATCGGTGGCGTCAACCGCACCGTGACGGAGATTGACCAGATGACCCAGCAGAACGCCGCGCTGGTGGAACAGTCAGCCGCCGCTGCGCAGTCTCTGCAGGAGCAGGCGGAGAGGCTGGCACAGGTGGTGTATCAGTTCAAGCTGCGCTAGGGTGGCTCCCATTCTTGGCGTTTAACGGTTGATTGAGTCGGGTTGACCTGCGTCAAAGTTTTTTGAACGGGCCTGTGCGAACCTTGAGCATCGCATCACGAGGACACGCCATGCTCAAGAAAAGTCTGCAAATCATCCAGGAAGAACACGCCGCCCTGGCCGCCATGCTTCGCTCGCTCGGCATGATGCTCGAGCGCGGGCCGGACAAAGACCCGGACCGTTATTTCGACGTCTTGCGCGCCATGTTGTTCTACATCGACGAATTTCCTGAGCGCCTGCACCACACCAAAGAGTCCGACCTGTTGTTTCCCCGCGTGGCGCGGGCGGCACCGCAGACCCTGGACGCCATCATCCAGCTCGAAAAAGACCACGCCAAAAGCGAAGCCGGTGTGCGCGAGTTGCAACACCTGTTGCTGGCCTGGGAGCTGATTGGAGACGCACGCCGTGCGGCATTCGAGACGGCTGCCAAACGCTATATCGACGCCTACATGACCCACATGCGACTGGAAGAAACCGACATCCTGCCGGTAGCCCAGCAAGTGCTGTCGGATGAAGACTGGAAAGAGTTGGACGCCGCTTTTGAAACCAACTGTGACCCGCTCACCGGCAAGTACCCGCGTGACCCTTCCTACGATCGGCTGTTCACCCGCATCGTCATGCATGCTCCGGCCCCTATCGGCTTGGGTGATGCCTAAATTGGCCTCTAGCCCCCGTCGATATTGCGTGAGTAGCTACTGAAATAATAGCAATTTCCTGACCCAAACGGAGGTCATGCGGTCTGCACCACAATGCAGACTGCCATGCACCACCCAGAAAACCTTTCACACACCTCTCCATCGCAGCTGCTGTTGCTGGCTGCCGCGCTCTCCATGGGTGCAGCCGTGTCGCTGGGCATCACCCGGTTTGCCTATGGCTTGCTGCTGCCAGCCATGCGCGCCGACCTGGGCTGGTCGTACACCCTGGCCGGTGGCATGAACACGGCCAATGCTTTGGGCTACTTTCTGGGCGCCCTGGCCACACCGTGGCTAATGCGCCGCCTGGGTCCATCGACCTTGCTGTGGGGCGG
>JBEEJM010000213.1:0-31745 GCA_041169205.1 Pseudomonadota bacterium
TACGGCGACCCCAAGCATTGGGACCACAGCGCCAACGCAGCAGAGTTGCGCTCACGCTTGGCCGATGCGTGCAATGGCCTGCAAGACCTGGTTGCTGCGGTGCCAAGCTGGCGCTTGTGGGCACTAAGCGACCGCCCGCCTATGCGCAGTGCGGCAGAGCACGCGCGTGGGCGCATCGCCTTGTTGGGTGATGCAGCGCACCCCATGCGGCCGTACCTGGCGCAAGGTGCTGGCATGGCGATTGAAGACGCCGATGTGCTGGCCAAGGCATTGAACACCTCACCAGACGACATTCCCGGTGCATTGCGCCACTACGCTGATCAGCGTTGGCAGCGCAATGCGCGGGTGCAGGCCCGTGCCATCAGCAACGGTGAAATATTTCACCTGCAAGGCGCGATGCAAATCGGGCGAGACTTGTCGCTCAAATTGCTGGGGAAAACATTGCTGGATGTGCCTTGGCTCTACGGCTGATGCATCCATGAGTGCGATGAACCTGCTGCCCCATTTGCGCCTCCTGCGTGCCCTTGCGGCGGTGCTGCAAGCGGGCAGTAGCCAGCAGGCTGCGGCGCTTTTGCATGTGGCGCAATCATCGGTGGCGCGTGCTGTGCTGCAGCTGGAAACGAGTCTCTCGAGCGCGCTCTTTGAGCGCACGGGGCGCGGCTTGCAGCCCACTCCGCGCGGGCAACAACTGGCTTTGCGCGCCGCCAGAGCCTTGCAATTGCTGGCCGATGCGGACAGGCATCGCACCCGATCGTCCGTCTTGCCTTGGCATACCAGCCCGTTAGCGCTGGGTGTAGGGCCGCGCCATCTGCAGGTGCTGCTTGCGTTGGCGGAGTGTGGGGGGGAGGGCAAAGCGGCAGTGCAGTTGGGCGTGAGTCAATCGGCAGTGCACCAGTCGCTTGCGCAGTTGGAGCACATGGCCGGAGTGTCGCTGTTTCGCCGCGCCAGGTCCGGGTTGCGCCTGGACGATGCGGGTGAAGCGGTGCTCTTGGCGGTGCAGTTGGCGCTGGCGGAATTGCGGCAGGCGGTTGACGAATGGGCGGCTTCCGATGGTCGCTTGCAGGGGCGATTGGTCGTGGGGACGCTGCCGTTTTCTACCACCATGCTGTTGTCACCGGCGGTGGAGTGCTTGCTAGCCACCCAAGTCGATGTACGGGTAGTGATTGTTGACGGCACCTTTGACACCCTGGTGCAGCAATTGCGCCGTGCCGAGGTGGACTACATCGTGGGTGCATTGCGCAGTACGCCGCCAAGTGCCGACGTCACGCAGGAGGTGCTGTTCAAAGACCGACTGGCGGTGATGGTGCGTGGGGGCCATCCGCTCGCACTGCGTCGCAAACTGACCTGGGCCACCCTGCGTGACGCGCAATGGGTGATGCCCATGCCAGGCACTCCCGCTGAAGTGGCATTTCAGCAAATGGTGGACGCTTCGGGTTTGCAGTCGCCGACAGACCAATTGCGTGCCAACAGTGCCCTCATGACCCTTGCGTTGCTGGCCGACAGTGACCGCTTGGCATTGATGTCACCCCGGCAGGTTGCGCGTGAGATAGCGGCGGGCCAGTTGGTTGAGCTGCCATTGAATGTGCAGCATGCAGATCGCCATATTGGCGTCTTATGGCGAGCAGACTATTTGCCAACGCCTGCGGCGGCACAGCTGCTAGAGGCTATCCGGCAGGTTGCAAGCAGACTACGTGGCGAGCCAGACCTATAAGCATATTGCATAGCTCGTGAGGGCTTTGCATTGGACGCTTCGGGTGACGCCACCCATACTGCGGCACAGATACCAACTAGGAGACTTTCTATGCAAAAGCGCATTTTTCTTCGCGCCGTGGCGGTCGCAGCCATCGCCTGCGGTCTAACACCCGCCATGGCGCAGGACAACACCTTCAAGGTGGGGTTGCTGTTGCCGCTCACCGGCCCGTTTGCCTCGACCGGAAAGCAGCTTGAATCGGCAGCCCGTCTGTACATGGCCCAAAACGGTGACACCGTGGGCGGTAAAAAAATCCAGCTCATCGTGAAAGACGACACCGGTGTGCCGGACATGACCAAACGCCTGGCGCAAGACCTGGTAGCGAATGACAAAGTGCAGGTTTTGGCGGGCTTTGGCTTGACGCCTCTGGCCTTGGCCACCGCGCCGATTGCGACGCAGTCCAAAACGCCGATGGTGGTGATGGCGGCGGCAACCTCCAGTGTGACGGCAGCTTCGCCCTACATTGTGCGGACCAGTTTTACGGTGCCCCAAGTGGTCACTGTGCTGGCAGACTGGGCCATTAAGAATGACATTCGCAAAGTGGTGAGCCTGGTCACGGACTACGCGCCTGGCGTGGACTCCGAAACCTATTTCAGCCAACGCTTTGTCGCGCAGGGTGGGCAGGTCATTGAGACCTTGCGTGTGCCGCTGCGCAGCCCGGATTTCGCGCCGTTCTTGCAAAAGGTTCGTGATGCCAAGCCAGACGCTCTGTTTGCTTTTGTGCCCGCCGGTGCAGGCACGGCGTTGATGAAACAGTTCGCCGAGCGCGGTTTAGACAAGGCTGGTATTCGGCTTATCGCCGAGGGCAGCGTGACCGATGACGATGTGGTGGACAGTATGGGCGACGTGGCCCTCGGCGTGGTGACCGCGCACCACTACTCGGCAGCGCACAACTCTGCATTGAACAAGCGGTTTGTAGATGCATTTACCAAGGCCAGCAATGGCCTGCGCCCCAACTTTATGGCGGTGGGCGCCTTTGACGGCATGCGTGTAATTTACGAGGCAGTGAAGGCCACACAGGGTGCGAGTGGCGATGCGCTGTTGCAGGCCATGACCGGGCAATCTTTCGAGAGTCCACGCGGGCCCGTGTTGATTGACCCGCAGACGCGTGACATCGTGCACAACGTGTATATCCGCCGGGTAGAAAACGTGGGTGGTCATTTGTGGAACACCGAGATTCTGACGATTCCTGCGGTGAAAGACCCCGGCAAGGCGGCCAAGTAAGCCATGCAAGGCACCGAACCTCTCGTCCTGTTGCCCGGCCTGATGTGCGACGGTGGCGTTTGGTCGCCGTTGTTGGCTGACTTGCCACAAGGTCTACGCACACAGGTGGTGGACTATGACCTCGCGGACAGCATCAATACCATGGCGCAATTGGTGCTGGACCAGGCCCCTGATCACTTTGCGCTGGCCGGCCACTCTATGGGCGGGCGTGTGGCGCTGGAGGTGGTGCGCATGGCCCCCGAGCGCGTCACGCGTTTAGCCCTGCTAGATACCGGTTACCTTGCACGCCCGGCAGGGGACGCGGGCGAGCAAGAGGCCAACAAGCGTTACGCACTGCTGCAAGTGGCGCGCACCCAGGGCGTGGCCAGCATGGCACACACCTGGGTACAGGGCATGGTGCACCCGGATCGCCTGAGCGACACCGCTTTGATCACCGCCATCGTGGGCATGTTTTCACGCAAAAGTCCGGAGGTGTTTGCCTGCCAGATCGCCGCCTTGCTGGAGCGCCCGGACGCCACGGAGGTGCTGCGCTCTCTGGCCGTATCCACGCTTTCGACGCTGATTTTGTGTGGCATGCAAGACGCGTGGTCAACGCCTGCACAGCACGCAGAAATGCGTGCCCTGGCGCCACACGCCACGCTCGACTTGGTGCGTGCTGCTGGCCATATGGCCCCCATGGAGCGGCCACAGGACGTGGCACGCAGTTTGGTGCGATGGCTGGAGCAGCCTCGGGCGGCAGCATGAAGAGCCTTGCCGTACTTCAGGCCGAAGCCGCGTGCCGCGAGTTGGTGCTGCAGGCCGCGCAGGCGGTCGACAGTAGTGACTACGCAGGTTTCGTCGCCCTATTTTTTCCCGACGGCGTGTTGGTCCGCCCCGACGGCAGCAAGTTGCAAGGTCGCGAAGCCATCGTGCAGGCCTACCAGGCACGCGACCCGAACCGCCTGACTCAGCATTTGGTGAGCAACCAGCAGGTGGAGGTCAATCAAGCTACTGGCACGGCTGTTGCGCGTTGCAAAGTGTTGCTCTGGTCAGGGCAGCGCAGTGCCGTTGAAACACCCAAAGGCCGCCCTGCAGATGCGATGGCGCAAGTCGGCGAGATGGTGGACGAGATGGCGCTCACGCCTGAGGGCTGGCGCATACGCACCAGACAGGCACGCTTTATTTTCTACAGCACGTAATTTGACAACAGATGGTCAATTTGCTTGGCCTTCCGCTCTCTCAGTCTTTGACAATGCGGATGTAGATAGTCAGCTCAATTCCCCTGGAAATTTCAAAGTCGCGGATTTTGGCAATCAGGTGAGCGTCCAGAACATGGTTGACACTCAACATCAACAAGCCGTTGGGGGTGATGAGGTCTCTGGACAAAATCATGCCTGGCAGCAGTGCGGGTGACAGCACCGCCATGTCAGGGACTTGTTGATTGTCTCCACTGGATTTGACCGAGGGTGTCAAAACCTCGATAAACGCGTTCACGATGCGGGGGTCGTATCGCTGACCGCTGCCGTGGACGATGATGACCCTTGCTTCGTCAGCGGTCAGGCGTTTTTGGGTCAACGTGCCAATCTGCATATTGTCGTAGTCGCTAGCCAAAGTGAGGATGCGAGCGCCAATAGGGATGTCTTCACCGGCCAACTGGGTGGGAAAACCGGAGCCGTCAAACCGTTCGAACTGGCCCGTGATGTATTCGGCGGCATGTTGCAGGTCCTGCAAAGGTAACAGCAGTTGTTCTGCCTGGAGTGAGTGCTTGCGGTAGGCGTCCAGCTGCAAGTTGGTCATCATGGCGACTGGCGTACGCAGAAGCTCGTCAGAAAAACCGATTTTTCCGATTTCATGCAGCAGGCCTGCGACGAATATTTCCTGAATTTGCTTGCTCTCGAGCTCCAGTTTTTGCGCCATTTTTCGGCACAAATCGGCCACGCGCCGTGAATGACCCGCCAGGGTTCCGCCGCGCATTTCAATCAATGTCGAAAAAACCTTGATAGACGTGATGAAACTGTCTTTGAGCTTGTCGTTGGCAACCTTGAGCTCCGTCGTGCGCTCTGCAACGCGGGTCTCCAAGTTCGCATTGAGCGCTGTCAACGCCTCGTTCTGTTGTTGTGTGAGCAGCTCCAATCGGTTTTTCTCTGACAGGAGTGCTCGCCGCTCCAGCGCGTGTCGCACGATCAGGCAGATGTCGGTGTCGTCCCAGGGTTTGGTGATGTAGCGATAAATTTCACCACGGTTGATCGCACCAATGGTGGAGCCAATATCGGCATAGCCGGTCAGGAGGATGCGCACGGTGTCAGGCCAAAGCGTTTTCACCTGCTCCAGAAACTGGGCACCATCCATTTCCGGCATGCGCATGTCGGAAATGACCAGGCCGATGTCTTCGCTGGCCAATATTGCCAGCCCCGCTTTTGCGCTCTCTGCCGTGCGGACCTGAAAGCCCTGGCCTCTGAACAGACGCCGCAGCGCGGCCAGAATGTTGGGCTCGTCGTCGACACACAGGATGGTGAGTTCGTTCATGCTGCGTCCAGCTTGTCGGAAGGTGGGGGCTGGAGCTTGGGCAAGGTGACACGAAAGTTCGTGCCTTTGCCAAGTTCAGTGTTCACGTCAATGGAGCCACCGTGCTTTTGCACGATGCCATACGACAGTGAGAGTCCCAGGCCGGTTCCTTTGCCTATGGGCTTGGTGGTGTAAAACGGATCAAATATTTTGGGCAGAACGTCAGGGGGAATGCCGCAGCCATTGTCGGCAATTTCGAACCATACGTGGTCGGCGGTTTGACCTGATCGCAACGTGATGACACCGCGCTCTGGGCCCATGGCGTGTGCAGCGTTCACGATCAGGTTCATCACCACTTGGTTAATTTGCGATGGCATGCATTGCACCTCGGAAATATCCCCGAGTTCACGTCTCACATCGGCTTTGTATTTGACTTCATTGTGGACCACGTTTAACGTGGTTTCGATGCCCACATTCAGGTTGGCAAATTGCCAGTCCAGGGTTTGATCCACATGGGAAAAATCTTTGAGGTTTTGCACAATCTCGCGCACACGCACCAGCCCTTCGCGGGACTCTTTCATCAATACGGGAATATCTTCTTTCAGGAAATCGAGTTCGACATCGTCGCGAGCCGCTTTGAGTTGGGCCGCCATGTTCTGATCGCTGGTCTTCTCCTCCCATTGCGCATAGGTTTCCAACATCTGAAACAGGTCGAGCAGGTATTTTTCCAAGGTTCCGAAGTTGGAAAAAATATAGCCTATCGGGTTGTTGATTTCGTGCGCAACCCCAGCGGCCAGTTGCCCAATGGAAGCCAGTTTTTCTGACTGGATCAGGTGCTCATGCGCCTCGGTGAGTTTTGCGTTCAGCAGGTTGAGCTCGTTGTTGTGAATTAGCAGCGACTGTTCCGCAGCTTCGCGCCGGGCTACATCTTCGCGCAGCGTGTGGTTGACTTCGGCCAGCTGGGCGGTGCGTTGCTCCACCACCTCTTCAATTTCAGTTTGCGCCTTCAGCAAGGCGGCTTCCGCAATTTTCCGTTCGGAAATGTCTTGCAGCGTTTCGATGGCACCGACGACTTCCCCAAGCGCATTGCGCAGCGGAGCGGCTGTAAAGAAAAGCCAACGACCGCCATGGCCTAACGTCGGGAAAAAGCCTTCGGCTTCATAGGCATCGGCAATCAGTAGGGACGCACGGTATTTGTTTTGGTAGAAATCATCAATGATTTCCTTCATGGCCCCATCCACAATGAGGTCTGCCATGACCGGTCGGTCGTAGCCATAAAAGACTTTACCGAGCGATCCCTTGCCAATGTGGGCCTGCGCGGAAATTCCCAGTGTTGTTGCACATGCGGTGTTCATGTGCGTAACCACATGGTTGGCATTGATGACGAAGGTGGCAACCGGGCTGCCTTCAAAGAACAGTGCGGGGTCCAAGCTGTCGAGGTTTTCCATGGGGGTTTTCCGTTAAGAGTCCAGCAGGCTGCTCGCGGCAGAAAACTGCCGATTGACGTTGTTCAGCACACTGCGCAAGGTGTCGTCGTCTTGGCCTAAACGCTGCCAGACGAATAGGGGTACCGACGGCACGGCGTCGTTCGGGTCCGCCGCCAGATCCAAGGCATGGGCCATGGCATCGGCGGCCATCACCATCAGGGGCAGCATTTGCCCGTCCGTCTCCTGTGCCGTGTGGTGGTTCGCAATGGCCTGCCGCAACTCTTCGGGCAAGCGCCAGTGTTGGATGAGCGCCTCTCCCACTGCGGCATGGTCGGTGTCGAATTGGTGTCTCTCCGCTTGTAGGACGCTGCAATCGTGCTCGGCACGGTATGCCATGGCCAGTGCGTAGTCGGCAGGGCGCTGCGTGGCCAGCACGAGTCTTCCCACGTCGTGTAGGAGGCCCGCTACATAGGCCATGTCCTGGTTGACGTTGGAGTTGCGGGCAAGCTCTCCCGCACACAGCGCAACTGCAATGGCGTGTTGCCAAAGGGTCTTGACGTCAAACCCGCAGCGGGTATCACCTGAAAAAGTGTCGACCATTGCCGCCGATGTGGCTAGCCGGCGGACGGTTCGGCTACCCAATACCGAAACCGCCTCCCGCAGGGTTTTGCTTTTGAAGGACATGCCGTAAAACGACGAGTTTGCAAGCTTCAAAGTGCGGGCGGTGAGGGCCGGGTCCTGGCCTATTTTGGTTGCCAGCACGTCGTTGTCGATATCGTCCTGATTCAGGCTGGACAGCAACTCCATGACGGCAGACGAGAGCGACGGCAGCGTGTGAATGCCTTGCAAAAACTGTTCTAAACCTCGGGTGTTCATGTTGCGGCACCGCGTTTAAGGCTCTCGATTAATGTCTTCAGGTATTGCGCACCCGGGTCCTGCGTGACGTGGCGAAATAGGTGATCGATTCTTTGTTGCTGCGCAATGACGTCGACTTGTGGCGCCGGTACCTGGGCAGGTTCGTTGGGAACATCGACTGGGGTCATGCGGTTTCTTTCGGGAGAAACGTAATCAGTTTCCCTCGGGACACGGAGTGCGCACCCATAGGGCTCCAGGACATTTGTATCACTTGTCGGCCAAGTTGAAGCGTGTGGATCTGATTCGCCTTGAGCTGTTCCAGAGCCTCGCTGATCGTGGGCAATTGCGTTGCAAAATCTTCACCAAGCAAGGGCCCGTGTTCACGCAGCAATTGATCGGCGGCATCATTCACGAACGCCACGACCCCTTCTTCATCTACCCCCACGATGGGCATGGGCGCACATTCCAGTGCCTCTCGAAGTATGGCCAGGGTGTTTTCATCACGAACGATCTGGGAGCGGGTTTTCTCCAAAACCGCATTGAGCTGCATGTTGGCAGACACCAACTCCTGGTTGGTGGTGCGTATTTTGATACCGAGCTGTTGGTTTTCTTCCTGCAGTTCTTTGTACTCAAAGGCTCTGCGGATGTGGTCGCGGAGTTGTTCGTCTTCCCAGGGCTTCGTCAGAAATCGGTAAATGGCACCTTCGTTGATTGCATCGGTGACGGATTGCAGCTCGGTATAACCGGAGAGCACGATGCGGATGGTGTCCGGGTAACTGGCCTTTGCCGCGCGTAGAAACTCCACCCCGGTCATGCCAGGCATGCGCTGGTCGGAAATGATCACGTCCACCTTGTTTTGGGTCAATATTTCAAGCCCTTCAGCACCGCTGCTTGCACTCAGTATGGTGTGTCCATCTTTGCGAAATAGGCGCTTGAGGGAGGCAATGACATTGGCCTCGTCATCGACCAGGAGCAGGGTGCGTTTGGGTTTTCTGAAGCGCAGCAAATTTGACGGTAGTTGCAGGGGCTGACGAATCAGGTCTTCGATCGTGGCTGCAGGCACGGGGCGCGAAAACAAATAGCCTTGGATTTCGTCGCACACGGAATTGCGCATGATTTCGCATTGACTCTCGGTTTCAACGCCTTCCGCAACGACCTTGAGACCCAAGCCATGCGCCATAGATACGATGACTTGCACAATGACGACATCGGTGCGATTGCTACCAATGTCGCGCACAAAAGACTGATCGATCTTGACCTTGTTAAACGGGAAACGTTTGAGGTAGCTCAGAGACGAGTAGCCAGTGCCAAAATCGTCGAGCGAAAGACCAATGCCTATGGCCTTGAGTGTGGTCAACAAGTTTTCGCTGCGGTCCACGTCCTCCATCAAAGCACTTTCTGTGACCTCCAGATAAATGCGCGAGGGATCTACATGGAAGTCGGACAGCGCTTTTTGTACCCGCACTGCGAAGTCGGATTCGCGGAACTGGATGGGCGACACATTGACGGCCACCGGGGGTACGAGAATGCCTTTGTTCTGCCATGCTTGGATATCTTTGCAGGCTTGGCGCAAGACCCATTCGCCTATTTCTTTGATCAAACCGGACTCTTCCGCCAATGGAATGAATTGAACCGGGCTGACGGCCCCAAGTTGCGGGTGATTCCAACGCAGCAAGGCCTCCATGCCACTGATTTGCCCCGTTTGCATATCGGCCAGCGGCTGGTACACCACATGCAACTGTGACATGGCGATGGCCGTGCGCAAGGCCTTGGTCAATTGGTCCTGGGCGATGATATTTTGGTAAATGCTTTCGCTGTAGAACTGGAAAGTGTTGGGGCCCGCCGTCTGAGCCCGATGCATGGCAAGTTCAGCTGCCCGAATGAGGGTGTTGAAATCGCTGCCGTTGTCTGGAAATGTCGAAATTCCAATTGCAACTGTCAACGTGAATTCTTCGGAATCTACGGTGTACGGTTGCGCCAGTTTCCACTGCAGTTTGGTGGCGAAATGCGCGCCCCCGTCGGCAGGGGTGTTAGGCAGCACCAGCACAAATTCACGCCCACCCAGGTGCCCAATCGTGTCCTGTTCGCGCGCCGCCTGCGTCAAACGCTCTGCAACCTGTTGCAACAGCTTGTCGGCAGTCGGGTGTCCGCGGGTATCGTTCACGGCCTTCAATTGGCCCATGCCGATCATCATCATGCACAGGGGTTGGCTTGACCGCTCGACGATGCTCAGTGTGTGCGCGGTACGGTCTTGCAAAAGTAGTCGATTGGGTAGCCCGGAAATGGGATTGAAATGCGAAAGCCAGTTGATTTTTTCCTGATTGGCTTTCTGCTCGGACATGTCGCTTACCAAGCCCACGAAATTGCACAACCGGCCTTTGTCATCACGAACCACGCTGACTTTGACCCACAGTGGGTGTTCGCTGCCGCCTTTGCTGCGGATCCAGATTTCGCCTTGCCATGTACCATGCGCTGCGACTGCGGCATTGAGGGCTGCGTGAAACTCCTCGGTATGGCGTTTCGAAGAAAATTGAGTCGGTCGCTGCCCCAGAATATCGTCCAGTGTGTAGCCGGAAATTTCAGTGAATGCTTCATTGATGGACACCACAAAACCACGGGGATCGGTGACCACGATGCCTTCCAGGCTCTGTGCAAACACGCGCTCAGACAGGATTAACAACGCTTCCTGTGCCTTGCGTTTGGTAATGTCGATATGGGCCACGACGGCACCTTCGCCCGCAGATCCCAGTGGTGTAACACTCATCTGGAACCAGCACTGCTGCGTGGGCGAATGGCAGGGGTATTCCATGGAAAAGTGGGGTGCACTTCCACTTAAAACGGCGCGTATGCCAACCAGCGCGTCGACGCCTCCTTCGGAGTCTTCGGTGCGTTCGGTTTGGCACGCGTCGAAGTAGTTTTCGCCGACTCCGATTTTTACGGCGGGTCGTGCGGAGGGGCTGGAATGCTCGAGTGCGAATCGTTGCCAGGGTGCATTTACGGCAACGATGATTCCTTGCGGATTGAGCACCACGATCTCGGCGGTGACGGCATCCAGTATGGCCAGGCCAAACGCCTTGCTGTGTTGCAAGGCTTGCTCCGTTTGCTTGCGTTCCGTAATATCCAATCGAATGCCCATGAGGCGCAAGGGTGCGCCTTTGGCGTCACGTTCCAGTACCCGCCCCAGCACGCTGACCCAACGGTATTCGCCATTGGCGTGCAGCACGCGCGCTTCATATTGGTAAGTTTCTGAAGATTTTTTGAGGGCGGATTCGATCTTTTCCGCAATGGCTGCTCGGTCATCCGGGTGCACCCTGTTCAGCCATTGTTTCCGATCCCCTTGTCCCTCTTCGGGTTCGTAGCCAAGTTGGGTGTAGTAGGGCGGTGATGCATACCAGGTATCACTGTCAATTTGCCAGTCCCATACGCCCACACCCGCTGCGTCGGTAGACAGGGCAAACCGCTCTGCCAATTTTTTGAGCTTGGATTCGTTGCCGGTTTTGAGGGCCCATGCGCTGTTGAGAAAAAAGCACAGGATGAGAATTGCCGCAGATGCCGAAGCCCAGATGGCAGTGGTCGTGATGGCGAGTTGGTTCCAAGGTCCCAGTATTTGGGCGTAGGGTACGCCGACGGCGACAACGAGTTCTGGATGGAGGTCGACTGTCTGGTAGGTGATCAGTCTGGAAACATTGTCAAATACGTTGGCGCCCTTGAATGAGCCTTTGGGCCTTTGCGGTAACTGATCGGTGAAAAGAGTCAAATTGGGAAAATATTTACCCAGGGCTGCGTCATTGGCAGGGCTGCGCATCAGCAGCTGTCCGTCGCGGTTGAACAAGGTAATGGAACCTGGCGTACCGAGTTCAAGGCGGCTCCACTGCTCGCTGAAATATTGGGGGTTGATGCCGGCGACCACGATGCCATTGAACTTGCCCGGGGTGGTGGTTGGCATGGGCCACGCTGCCGTAAGGCTCCATTGCCCTATGGTGCGTCCCAGAACCAGCGGGCCGAGGTGGAATAGGGTGTCCGGATGGTTCAGGTAGTGCTGAAAGTAGCTCCGGTCCGCCAGGCTGATGCCAATTCCTTTGGCGTTGGACTGGTATTTCAAATGGCCACTGGCATCCACGACCACCAGTTCATTGGTGAAGGGCATTTGTGCCAGGCCTTGCCGCAATACGTCGCTCGCCGTTTCTTGCGACAACAGGCCCTGTGCTTGCAATTGCCCCAGCTTTTGGCTGGTCAACTGAAGACCTAGGTCAACGGTTTGCAGCGTGCGCGACGTCTGCTCCTCGATGACCATGGCAAAAGATTCTGATAGTCGCTGGCCGTTCTCTTGCGCTTGCACGCGCAAATAAAACAGCACATACGCCGTGCCGATACCCGTAAATGCTACAGCGACCAGAGCGAGCCAAAAAATGTGCAGACGTCCCCAGCGGCTGTCGGCAGACAGGTGGTTTAGTACGTAACGCGTTTTTCCAGCGAGGGGACTGACCATAGGTGCATTGGCCTTGTAATAGTGCGCCAGTCTACGGTCATTTTGTATACAGCGCAAACCTCTTTCAAGGTAAATGTTGTGTCGGACGAGAGGGGGTTACAGCGAGGTACGCAGCGACCAAATTTCGGGAAAAAGCACCACGTCCAACATCTTGCGCAGGTAGCTCACGCCGCCGGTCCCACCGGTGCCGCGTTTAAAGCCAATCACGCGTTCTACCGTGGTCACGTGGCGAAAGCGCCAGAGGCGAAAGGCGTCTTCGAGATCAGTGAGTTCTTCGCCCAGTTGGTACAAGTCCCAGTGGTGCTGTGGGTCGCGGTACACCTGCAGCCAGGCTTGTTCTACGTCGGGTGAGGCCGTATAGGGTTGGGTCCAGTCGCGCTGGGTATGGCTAGCGGGTACCGCAATGCCACGGCGGGCCAGCAGTCGCAGGGCTTCGTCGTACAGCGATGGGGCTTCATAGGCCGCGTGCACCAAAGCGAGGCGCTGCGGGCTGTGCGCGTGGGGTTGCAGCATGGCAGCATTTTTATTGCCCAGAGAGAACTCGATGCAGCGGTACTGAAAGCTTTGGAAGCCACTGCTTTGCCCCAGGTACGGGCGCATGGCGCTGTACTCGGGCGGCGTCATGGTGGCCAACACATCCCAGGCGTGGACCAACTGCTCCATGATTTTGCTGACCCTTGCCAGCATCTTGAAGGCGGGAGCCATTTCGTCCTGGGCAATGTGGGCAATGGCGGCGTTCAGCTCGTGCAGCATCAGCTTCATCCACAGCTCGCTGGTCTGGTGCTGCACGATGAACAGCATTTCGTCATGTGCTGGCGAAAGCGGCTTTTGCGCCCCCAGAATGGTGTCTATCTGCAAGTAGTCGCCGTAGCTCATGCTCTGGCTGAAGTCGAGCTGGGCTTTTTCTTCGGCCACGATGGCTTCGCCCGCTGTGGGGGCGTGCATGGGGCAGCCGGAGGGTGGTGTGGTAGGGGGAGTGGTCACGTCAGGTCACCGCGTGTTTTTGGTTGAACTGGGGCAGTTTCCACTCAGCGTTTTCCAGTACCTGGTGCAGGTGTTCGACCGCGTTCCACACATCGCAATAGCGGATGTACAGCGGTGTAAAGCCAAAGCGCAGGATGTCTTTGTGCACGCCACCATCACCCGCCCGGAAGTCGCCAATCACGCCCCGCGCGATCAACGCCTGCACGATGGCAAAAGCACCAGAGCCTTCCGCACTGTGTTCTCGCGTCAGGCACACCTGCGAGCCGCGCTGTGCGTGGTCTCGTGGTGTCGCCAAGCCCAAACCAAAGCCTTGGCAACGCTCTTCCACCAATTGAATGAACAGGTCAGTCAGCGCCAGCGATTTGGTGCGCAGCGCCACCATGCCGCCTAGCGGGGTACTGGCCTCAAACCCATCCAACCCGCATTCCAGAAGCGACATGCTGACGATGGGCTGGGTGCCGCACAGGTAGCGATTGATGCCGGGCGCAGGCTGGTAGTCCGCCGTGAAGGCAAACGGTGCGGCATGGCCCCACCAGCCGGAGAGCGGTTGCCAGAAGCGGTCTGCGTGCTTGGGGTTGACCCACACAAAGGCCGGTGCGCCGGGGCCACCGTTGAGGTATTTGTAGCCGCAACCGATAGAGAAGTCGGCCCCAGCACCATTCAAATCCACAGACACTGCGCCCGCGCTGTGGGCCAGGTCCCACACCGTCAGCGCACCGGCTGCATGGGCGGCCGCAGTGACGTTGGTCATGTCGTGCATGGCACCGGTGCGGTAGTTCACATGGGTGAGCATCAGCACGGCCACGTCTGCGGTGAGTGCGGTTGCAATGTCTTCTGGCTCTACCAGTTGCAGGGTGTAGCCGCGCTCTTGGCACAGGCCTTCGGCAATGTAGAGGTCGGTGGGGAAGTTGCTGCGCTCACTCACGACCACGCGGCGGTGGGGGCTGTCTTGCGCGGTGATCGACAGCGCGGCAGAGAGCACCTTGAACAGATTGATGGAGGTGCTGTCAGTGACCACCACCTCGTCGGGGCCCGCACCAATGAGCTTGGCGACCCGGTTGCCCAGACGCTGGGGCAGGCTGAACCAGCCCGCGGTGTTCCAAGAGCGAATCAGCCCCTGGCCCCATTCCTGTGTGACCACTTGCGCAGCGCGTGCGGCGGCGCTTTTGGGCATGACGCCCAGCGAGTTGCCGTCCAAATAAATGACACCTTCAGGAATGGAAAACAGGTCGCGCAGGGGGCGCAGGGCGTCAGCAGCGTCGCGTTGCTGGCAGTCTTGGAGGGTAATCATGGCGGTCCTTGTTGGGAGGTGGCCGCAAAGTTAACACCGCTCGAAAATGCGTGGTGTCGGTTATTTCCAACAGGCCGCAAAAACGTTTTAGCGCTTGGGGTGAATCGGTGAGTCTCTGACAATGCCCCAAGGATCTACCGGCTTGACCGAGGGCGATGTTTGTTTGCTTTGTTCTTCGTCCACCCACACCAGCGCAAAACCGACACCACCGATGAGAACAATGAGCACGACCACCAGCTTGAGTAGGGTGAGCCACAGCGGTGTTTCTTTGTCATCGTCTTTTTGGCTCATGGGGACTCCTGATTCAAGGGCGGCAAGCCATGTTGGGTGCGCGCACGGCCGCAGGCATCGCTGCCTTCTTCAAACTCCCGGCAGGGTGAGGGCCGCCATTCGTAAATGCCACAACCCACCGTACCACCAATCTTTCCGGTCAGCGCCGCGCAGCGCACGGGCTGGTGGTCGGTACCGCGCATGCGGCTGGTGTTGCGGGTCACTTCGACTGCCAAACCATTGGGCACGCTGCCACCGCCATCTTGCGTCTCCTGCACCGAAAAGTCCACCCGGAAGCAGGCGCAGCAGGCTCCACAGGTGGTGCAGCTGGACACTGCGGCAACCTAAGCCTGCCGGCCCAGCAACAGGTATTCCATGAGGGCTTTTTGCACGTGCATGCGGTTTTCGGCTTCGTCCCAGACCACGCTTTGCGGGCCGTCGATCACGTCGGCTTCGACCTCTTCGCCGCGGTGGGCGGGCAGGCAGTGCATGAACAGTGCATCGGGTGCGGCCACCGCCATCATGTCGCGGCTGACGCACCAGGCGGCAAAGGCTTTGCGCCGGGCCTCGTTCTCGGCTTCATAGCCCATGCTGGTCCAAACGTCGGTGGTGACGAGGTCGGCACCGGCGCAAGCTTCCATTGGGTTGCTATAAGTTTTATAGCTGCCCGCGCCCATTCCATGAGGGGTAACGGCCACTTTCTCATCTAATTCATAGCCGCTGGGGGTGCTGACGCGCAAGTGAAAGCCCAGCATGGCAGCAGCCTGTAGCCAGGTGTTGGCCATGTTGTTGCCATCGCCCACCCAGGCTACGGTCTTGCCAGCAATGGGACCGCGGTGCTCGATGTAGGTAAAGATGTCCGCCAATATTTGGCAGGGGTGAAACTCGTTGGTCAGGCCGTTGATGACCGGCACGCGCGAGTTGGCGGCAAAGGCTTCCAGCTTGGTTTGCGCATAGGTGCGGATCATCACGATGTCGGTCATGCGGCTGATGACCTTGGCGCTGTCTTCAATCGGCTCGGAGCGGCCCAGCTGGCTGTCGCCCGTGGTGAGGTGCACCACGCTGCCACCCATCTGGTACATGCCGGCTTCAAAGCTCACCCGCGTGCGGGTGGATGCTTTCTCAAAAATCATGGCCAGCGTGCGGTCTACCAGGGTCTGGTGGCGCTCAAAGCGTTTGAACTTGGCTTTGATGAAGGCGGTGCGCTCCATCAGGTAGCTGTATTCCTCGGCGTTGAAGTCGACAAACTGCAGGTAGTGGCGCACCGGCGGCGCGCCCAAGGGCACAGTGCTGGGGATGGCTTTGCGATTGCGTGTCATGCGGCTTCCTGGAGCAGGGTGGAAATCAGCGGGGCCAGAATGGCGACGATCTGGTCGGCTTCTGCTGCGCTCAAAATCAAGGGCGGCACCAGACGCACCACGGTGTCTGCGGTGACGCTGATCAGCAGCCCTTTGTCCACCGCCTGTTGTACTAACGCGCCGCAGGGTTTGGCAAGGTCAATGCCCAGCATCAGGCCCATGCCGCGAATCTCTTTCACCGCACCACTGGCGAGCTCTGCGCTCAGGGCTTTCTCCAGCCCGGCCTTCAGGTGCGCGCCGACGTTGGCGGCGTTGGCCAGCAGGCCTTCTTCTTCCATAATGCGGATGGTCTCCACACCAGCACGGGTGGCCAGGGGGTTGCCGCCAAAGGTGGTGCCGTGGTTGCCGGGCTGGAAGATGTGGGCTGCTTTGGGGCCTGCCACCACCGCACCAATCGGCACGCCGGAGCCCAGGCCCTTGGCCAGCGGCATCACGTCGGGCAGGATGCCTGCCCACTGGTGGGCAAACCATTTGCCGGTGCGGCCCATGCCGCACTGCACTTCGTCAATCATCAGCAGCCAGTCTTGCTGGTCGCACAGGGCGCGCACATCGCGCAGGTAGTCCATGTGCATGGGGTTGACGCCGCCTTCGCCCTGGATGGCCTCAAAAAACACCGCCACCACATTCGGGTTGCCTTCGGTTGCGGCTTTGAGCTGCTCGATGTTGTTGATCGGCACGCGAATAAACCCCTCCACCAGCGGGCCAAAGCCGGCCTGCACCTTGGGGTTACCGGTGGCGCTGAGCGTGGCAATGCTGCGGCCATGGAAGGCTTTTTCGTAAACCACGATCTCGGGGCGCTCAATGCCCTTGTCATGGCCAAACTTGCGCGCCAGTTTAAGTGCCGCTTCATTGGCTTCCAGCCCGGTGGAGCAGAAGAACACATTGGTCAGGCCCGAGCGCTCGACCAGCATCTGGGCCAGCAGCTCCTGGTTGGGGATGTGGTAGTAGTTGGAGGTGTGGATCAGCTTGGTCAGCTGGTCTTGCAGGGCGGGCACCAGCTTGGGGTGGTTGTGGCCCAGGGTGTTGACGGCAATGCCCCCGAGCGCGTCCAGGTATTCGCGGCCTTGGGTATCCCAAACGCGGCAGCCTTGGCCATGGCTCAGTGCAATGGGCAGTCGGCCGTAGGTGTTCATCACGTGGGGTGAAGACGGCTGGGCAGAGGGCGTGGCGGCGGTCATGGGGAAAGCTCCAGAGTTGCGAATACAAGGCGGTGTAAACCGTCGAGCAATGATTCTAGGCGGTGCTCTTGTGTCCACTGTTGCCAATTTGGCATCACAGTTATGCGCGCCATTGTCAGAAAAGTGGCGCAGCCGTCAGATAGAATTGTGTTGCGACGCAGCATTGCCATTGCGGCAATTTTGCAGCCACTGCGATAACCACCACCTTGATGACCGCTTCACCCTCTAAAGAGATCTTCATTCTGGGCCAAAACGCCCAGGGCAAGAGCTTTCGCCCCAGCGATTGGGCCGAGCGGCTTGCGGGTGTTATGAGTCAGTTTCGCCCGGGCGGCCCCCAGCCCGGCAGCCACTTGGGGTATTCGCCCTGGTGCATTCCCACCTCCTTTGGTCAGGTGAAGTGCGTGATCGTTCACCGCGACTTGCGGGACTACGACGTCATGGCCTGGGACTTCTGCGTCAATTTCGCCAAAGACAACGATCTGCAGGTGCTGGACGCCCCGCCCGTCGTTGCTGAGCGCCCCGCTAAACCTTAAGTTGAAATTGTCTTTTTGACCCTGTAGAACACTGCGGGGTTGCGTTTTTGCGCGCGCCAGAGATCGGGTAAACCCCTAGAAAATAGCGGCTTTGGAGGCTTGAATTAGTTATTATTTATAACCATAATTCGTGCAAATTGAGGAAACACCCCATGCCATCCAAAGACCTTCAGCTTGAAATTCTCGGTGACCACCAAGAAGTAGCCGTCATTCGTTTGACGCGCGGCAAGAAGCGCAATGCGCTCAACGACGCCCTGATTCTGGCCATTCGCAATGTGTTTGACACCCTGCCCAGCACCGTGCGTGCCGCGGTGATCGACGGAGAAGGCGAGCACTTCTGCGCTGGCCTGGATTTGTCGGAGCTGAAGGATCGCGATGCCGGCCAGGGCTTGCTCCACTCCCGCATGTGGCACGCCGCGCTGGAGCGCGTGCAGTACGGCCCGGTGCCCGTGATTGCCGCGTTGCACGGCGCGGTCGTCGGTGGCGGGTTGGAACTGGCCAGTGCCTGCCATATCCGTGTGGCAGACGAGTCCACGTTTTACGCACTGCCGGAAGGCACCCGCGGCATTTTTGTGGGTGGCGGCGGCGCGGTGCGCATCCCGCGCCTGATTGGCGCTGCGCGCATGACCGACATGATGCTAACCGGCCGCGTGTACAACGCGCAAGACGGCGAACGCATCGGTCTAGCGCAGTACCTGGTGCCCAATGGCACGGCGTTTGACAAAGCCTTTGAGTTGGCTCAGCGCATTGCCACCAACGCCCCGCTGACCAACTACGCGCTCATGCACGCGCTGCCCCGCATTGCCGAGCAGCCTGCAGACCAGGGCTTCTTCACCGAAGCCATGATGGCCGCCATTGCCCAAAGCGCCCCGGAAGCCAAAGAGCGCGTGAAGGCATTCTTGGACGGCAAAGCGGCAAAAGTAAAAAAAGCCTGATCTATCAGCGCGCAGGAGACAAGCCATGACAACAACAAGCAACCCCCAGTACCGGCCTCTGCATTTCGGGGTGACCCGTGGTGTGCTCTCGCAAGGCGAGGGCGGTGTGCAGACTTTGCAGGCCGAGCAGCCTCTGGAGCCTTGTGCACAGCGCATGACGGACCGGCTGGTGCACTGGGCCACCACCGCGCCCGATCGCACCTGGATGGCCCAGCGCGTGAAGAATGCCGATGGCAGCCGCGGTGACTGGCGGCGCATCAGCTACGCACAGGCGCTGGCACAAGCACGCAACATTGCCCAGGCCCTGCTGCAACGCGATGTGAGCGTGGAGCGCCCGGTGCTGATCTTGAGCGAAAACGATATCGAGCACGCGCTGCTGTCGCTGGGCTGCCTGCTGGCGGGTGTTCCCTGGTGCCCCGCGTCGTCGGCGTATTCCACCATCAGCACCGACTACTCGAAGCTGCGCCACGTTTACAACACGCTGACACCTGGTTTGGTGTTTGCTGCGGACGCCACGCGCTATGGCAAGGCAATTCAGACGGTGGTGGAATCGAATGTGGAAGTGGTTTTGTCGCTCGGTACTTTGGACGGGCGTGCCACTACGGCCTTTGCCGACTTGCTCGCCACGCCTGCCACCCCTGACGTGGACGCCGCCATGGCGGCTACGGGCCCGGACACGATCGTCAAATTTTTATTCACCAGTGGTTCGACCAAGCTACCCAAGGCGGTGATCAATACGCAGCACATGTGGTGCGCCAACCAGCAACAAATGCGCCAAAGCATGCCGGTGCTGGCGGAAGAGCCGCCCGTGTTGGTGGACTGGCTGCCGTGGAACCACACCTTTGGCGGCAACCACAACTTTGGTTTGGTGCTGTACAACGGCGGCACCCTGCATATCGACGAAGGCAAGCCGGTGCCTGCCTTGATTGGCGAGACGCTGCGCAATCTGCGTGAGATAGCGCCCACGGTGTATTTCAATGTGCCCACCGGGTTTGAAGCCATTGCCACGGCGATGAAAACCGACCTGGCCTTGCGCAAGAACTTTTTGTCGCGTGCACGCATGTTCTTCTACGCCGGTGCGGCTCTGGCGCAGCCCATTTGGGACAGCCTGTACGAGAGCGAAGAGGCTGAAATTGGCCAGCGCATCGTCATGACCAGTGGCTTGGGAATGACCGAGTCCGGCCCCTTTGGCATCTTTGTGACCAACCCGGAAGTACGGGCTGGCGACCTGGGGCTGCCCGCACCGGGGCTGCAACTCAAGCTGGTGCCCAACGAAGGCAAGGTCGAGGTGCGCTACCGCGGCCCCAACATCACGCCAGGCTACTGGCGTGCGCCTGAGGAAACCGCAGCGCACTTTGATGCCGATGGATTTTTCTGCTCCGGCGATGCCGTCAAGTGGATTGACGACAACAACATCCACTTGGGCCTCAAGTTCGATGGCCGCATTGCAGAAGACTTCAAACTGGCCACCGGCACATTTGTCAGCGTGGGCCCTTTGCGCGGCAAGATCATTGCCGCCGGTGCGCCTTGCATTCAAGACGTGGTGATCACCGGGCTGAACATGCACGAAGTCGGTGCCATGGTGTTCCCCAGCGTTGCGGCTTGCCGCGCTCTCAGTGGTTTGCCCGCAGACGCTGCGATGGACGCGGTGCTGACTTCTGCAACAGTGGTGGCGCATTTTCAAGAAGTGCTCAACACCCTAGCCAAAACTGCTACCGGCAGCGCCAACCGCATTGCCAAACTGTGCCTGCTAAGCGAGCCGCCGTCGCTGGACCGTGGCGAGGTCACCGACAAAGGTTCGATCAACCAGCGCGCCGTGCTGGCGTGCCGCAGTGCCACGGTCGATGCGCTGCATAGCGCCACCTTGCCCCATACCCTGCAACCCCAATAAGGACTCTGATCATGGCTTCCAAAGGATTTTTCAACGCCTTCGACGACATCTGGATGATCGACGGCATGCGTACCGCCATGGTGGACTACTGTGGTGCCCTGGGGCATATTTCCCCCACCGACTTGGGTATCAAGGCCGCGCGTGCTGCCTTGGTCCAAGCCGGTGTGTTGCCCGAGCACATCAACACCGTGATCGCCGGCAATATGGCACCTGGCGACTATGAGCAGTTCATGCTGCCGCGCCATATCGGCTTGTACGCGGGTGTGCCGCAATCGGTGCCAGCGCTCATGACCCAGCGTATTTGCGGGACCGGTTTTGAGCTGTTTCGCCAGGCCGGTGAGCAAATTCAAAATGGCTGTGCCGATGTGGCTTTGGTGGTGGGCGCTGAAAGCATGACGCGCAACCCGATTGCGGCGTTCACGCACCGCACCGGCTTCAAGCTGGGCGCGCCAGTGGAGTTCAAGGACTTCTTGTGGGAAGCACTGAACGATTCCGCCTGCGGCATCAACATGATCCAGACGGCTGAAAACCTGGCCAAGAAGTACGGCATTACCCGGGAGGAAGTGGACGCATTTGCTTCGGCCTCGTTTGCCAAGGCCGTGGCGGCACAGGAAAGTGGTTTTCTGGCCGGAGAAATCACCCCGGTGGTGACGGAGAAATTCGAACTCGAAGGCTACGCCACCCGCGGCATCAAGCTGCAGGGCAAGATCACATCCGTCGACAAAGACACCCATGCCCGCCTTTCTCCGGTGGAGGTGCTGGCCAAGCTGCGCGCAGTGCATGCCGGTGGGGTGCAAACCGGTGGCAACAGCGCGGCGCTGGTAGATGCCGCAGCGGCAGCCATCGTGGCGTCGGGCGACTATGTGCGCGCCGAAGGCAAGAAGCCGCTGGCCCGCGTGGTGGCGGCGGCGGTAGTGGGCGTTCCCCCCGAAATCATGGGCATTGGCCCGGCACCGGCCATCAAGCTGCTGCTGGAGCGTGCGGGCCTGAAGCTGGACGACATCGGCCGCTTCGAGATCAACGAAGCGCAGGGCGCGCAAACGCTGTCGGTGGGCCGCGAACTGGGTCTGGACCTCTCTAAGCTCAATGTCAACGGCGGTGCCATTGCCTTGGGTCACCCGCTGGCAGTCACCGGTGTACGCCTGACGCTCACCCTGGCGCGTGAGTTGCAGCGCAGCGGATTGCGCTACGGCGTGTCCAGTGCCTGCATCGGCGGCGGGCAAGGGATTGCCCTCTTGCTGGAAAACCCCCAGGCCCGTTAAATTCGAGAAAAATTTAAACTAAATTGGCCTCTAGCCCCCGTATCTATTGCGTAAGAAGCTATTAAAAATATAGCAAACGGAACACAAAATGAATATCCAAGGACAAGCAGCTTTAGTCACCGGAGGAGGCTCCGGTTTGGGCGAAGCCACAGCGCGTGAGTTGGCGCGCATGGGTGCCAAGGTCGCCATTCTCGATGTCAACCTGGCCAACGCCCAGAAGGTTGCTGACGAGATTGGCGCGCAATACGGTGAGGGCTGCGCCCTGGCTTACGTCTGCGACGTCACCAGCCCCGACAGCGTGCAAGCCGCACTGGATCAGGCCGCAGTGGCGCACGGCCCAGCGCGCATCCTGATGCAGATTGCCGGTATCGGCGCTGCCAAGCGCGTGGTGGGCAAAGACGGCAACGCCGCGCCACTGGAAGACTTTGCTAAGGTGGTGCAGGTCAACCTGATTGGCACCTACAACGTGGCGCGACTGTTTGCCGCTGCCTGCGCCAAGCTGAATCCGATGGAAGACGGCGAACGCGGCGTTATGGTGTTTACGGCATCGGTGGCAGCGTTTGACGGACAGGTGGGCCAGCAAGCCTACAGCGCTTCCAAGGCGGGCGTGGTGGGCATGACTCTGCCCATGGCGCGAGACCTGGCGCAACATGGCATTCGGGTGTGCACCATTGCGCCAGGGCTGTTTGCCACGCCGCTCATGCGCACGCTGCCCGAGCCGGTGCAGCAGTCGCTGGCAGCCAGCATTCCGTTTCCGCAGCGCCTGGGCAAGCCCGAAGAGTTTGCCCAGCTTGCGGCCCACATCGTGAACAATGGCCACCTGAACGGCGAGGTGATCCGTCTGGACGGCGCACTGCGCATGGCTCCCCGTTGAAAGAATCTATGAGCAAAACCGTTGTGTACGAACTTGAAGTGATGTTTGGGGATTGCGATCCCGCAGGCATCGTTTTCTTCCCGAACTTTTCCAAATGGATGGATGCCTCGTCGCTGAACTTTTTTGTGAAATGCGGTGTGCCACCCTGGCGTGAACTCAAAAAAACCACCGGCATCATCGGCACGCCATTGCTGGAGATCAACACCAAGTTCATGCGCCCAGCGACCTATGGTGAGCGCCTGCAGATTTACACCAGCGTGGTGGAGTGGCGCGAGAAAGTGTTCATCCACAAGCATGTGGTCCAGCGCGGCGATGATGTGCTGTGCGAGGGCACCGAAGTACGTGCCTTTGTGGTGCACCCGCCGGAGAACCCTGACCGTATCAAATCGATTCCCGTGCCAGCAGATATCAAAGCTTTGTGTAGCTAGTTGTTGTTAGTTTTTCGTTCGTTCTTTCCCTCAAAAAACCAGGAGACTTTTCATGAAATTCATTCGTACTACCCTCGCTGTGGCTACCGCTGCGTTGTGCAGCAGCGCCGCGCTGGCCGACATCAACATTGGTGTGAGCCTGGCGCTCACCGGACCTGGCTCCGGTCTGGGCATTCCGATGCAGAACTACTTCAAGCTGTTCCCCTCCACCATTGGCGGTGAAAAGGTCAACCTGATCATCTTGGACGATGCCACTGACCCCGGCAAAGGTGCACAAAACGCGCGCCGCTTTGTGACCGAAGACAAGGTTGACATGATCATTGGCTCCTGCATTACCGCAGTCGCAGCCGCCATGTCTGACATCGCGTCTGAGGCCGGCACCGTGCAACTGGCAGGCTCACCCGTTGGCCTGCCACCTGGCAAAGACGAGTGGGTGTTCCGTTTGCCCCAGTCCAATACCGTTATGGCCCACGCCATGGTGGAGCACATGCAAAAGCAGGGCGTGAAGACAGTCGGTTTCCTGGGTTACACCGATGCCTACGGTGAGCAATGGCTCAAAGAGTTCACGCCACAGGCCGAGAAGGCTGGCATCAAAGTGATCGCTGCCGAGCGCTTTGCCCGCACCGACACCAGCGTCACACCCCAAGCCCTCAAACTCACCTCGGCCAATCCCGATGCGATGCTGATTGTGGCCTCAGGCAGCGGCGCTGCCATGCCGGAGATGGCGGTGATTGAGCGCGGCTACAAGGGCAAAATTTACCAAACCCACGCGGCTGCAAGCAAGGACCTGATGCGCGTCGGTGGCAAGGCCGTGGAAGGCACCTTTGTGGTGTCCGGCCCCGCCGTGATTGCGGAGCAGTTATCCGACAGCCATCCCTCCAAAAAGGTGGCCATCGATTTCGTGCAGAAGTACGAAAAATCCATGGGTGTGGGCAGCCGCAACCAGTTTGCGGGCCATGCCTATGACTCTCAAATCGTGTTGGAAAAAATCATTCCCATGGCACTGAAGAAAGCAAAACCTGGCACCAAAGAGTTCCGCGCTGCGCTGCGTGACTCCATGGAAACGATGGGCCGTACCGTGTTTGCACACGGCGTCATGAATTGGACCAAGGCTGACCACTGGGGTTACACCCTGGAAACCGGCGTGATGTTGAAAGTCGTCAATGGCGATTTCAAGGTCGACTAAGTAGCGCTTCTAACCTCGGTTTCAACACGGTATCACTATGGACTTTTCAATCGCGAGCATCCTGCTATTGGATGGCATGACCAACGGTGCGGTGTACGCCCTGTTGGGGCTTGCCACGGTCCTGGTGTTTACCGTGACCCGGGTTATCTTTATTCCCCAGGGTGAGTTTGTGGCCTATGGCGCACTCACTTTGGCAATTTTGCAAACGGGCAAGGTGCCCGGCACGGTGTGGCTGCTGCTCATCTTGGCCACCGTTGCGGCCTTGATGGACGCCGCCGCTGAGTGGCAGCGCCACCCCAAGCTGCTGCCTGCACTCAAGGCCGGGTTGCGTACCTTGGTTATTCCTGCCGTGATAGCGGGGGTCACGATCGTTCTTGCACCGACCCAGCCGCACCTGGCCATTCAGGCCTTGCTCAGCGTGGCCATCGTGACCGCCTTCGGGCCGCTGGTGTACCGCGTGGCCTACCAGTCGCTGGCCGATGCCACGTCCTTGGTGTTGCTCATCGTGTCGGTGGGTGTGCACTTTGCCATGACGGGTCTGGGGCTGCTGTTTTTCGGGGCCGAAGGCTTTCGCAACCCGCCGTTTTGGGACATGCGTCTGAATCTGGGCGCGATTGCAATCACCGGGCAGATGGTCATTATTGGAATCACCCTGGTCGCGTTGATCGCCATGCTGTGGATGTTTTTTGAGCGCTCGTTGTACGGCAAGGCGCTGCGGGCTACGGCAGTGAATCGCTTGGGTGCGCGACTTATGGGCATCTCTTCCCAGACCGCAGGCCAAATGACCTTTGCCATGGCCGCACTCATTGGCGCGCTGTCGGGCTTGCTCATCGGGCCCAGCACTACGGTGTTTTATGACTCCGGTTTTTTGATTGGCCTCAAGGGTTTTGTGGCCGCCGTGATCGCAGGGTTATCGAGTTACCCCGGTGCGTTGATCGGTGCCATGTTTGTGGGCGTGGTCGAGTCGTTTGGCTCGTTCTGGGCCAGCGCGTTTAAAGAGGTGATTGTGTTCACCATCATCCTGCCGGTTCTGCTGGCGCGTTCGCTCACGGGCGGACACTCTGACGAGGACCATTGACATGTTGTCTCGAAAAATGGGCCTGCTGGCCCTGGCTTTGGCCGTTCCTGTTGTCGCACTGGCACCCTTGCCAGATTTTTGGATCAACCAGCTCAACACCATTGGCCTGTACAGCCTGACTTGCCTAGGCCTCGTGCTGCTCACCGGTGTGGGCGGGCTCACGTCGTTCGGGCAAGCGGCCTTCGTCGGTATCGGTGCGTACACCACCGCCTGGCTCACCCTCAATATGGGCGTGTCGCCGTGGCTCACGCTGTTTATCGGTTTGGCCTTTACCACCGCCAGTGCGCTCGTCATTGCGTTGATCACCCTGCGCATGTCGGGCCACTACCTGCCGCTGGCCACCATCGCCTGGGGGCTGTCGCTGTACTACCTCATGGGCAACCTGGATGCACTGGGCAAATACGACGGTCTGTTGGGCATTCGCAGCCTGACTCTGTTTGGCACCGACCTGGGCACCAGCCGTGGCTTCTTTGTGCTGACCTGGACCATCGTGATTGCAGCCGCAGTGGCTCTGCTGCATTTGCTGGACTCGCGCTCGGGCCGCGCCATTCGTTCGCTCAAAGGCGGCTCGCAAATGGCCGAGGCCATGGGCATCAGCACGCTGCGCTACAAAATCACCATCTTCGTGATCGCGGCGCAGTTCGCGTCGGTGTCAGGCTGGCTGTTTGCGCACTTTCAGCGCACGGTGAACCCCAGTGCGTTTGGGCTAAAAATGGGTATTGAATACCTGTTCATGACCGTCATCGGTGGCGTGGGCCATGTGTGGGGTGCGCTCATGGGTGCCACCATCACCAAGCTGCTGGACGACCAACTGCAAGTGCAACTGCCACGCCTGATTGGCACCAGCGGTAGCTACGAGGTGATTGTGTTCGGCATTGCGCTGGTGCTCATGCTCAAGTACTTGCCAGAAGGGCTGTGGGAGTTCGTGGAAACACGCTTGCCACGCAAGCAGCGCGCCAACGATTGGGCGAATGCACCCGCATTGCCCGAAAAATCCAAACCCGCTACTGGCGAGCTGGTGCTGGACGTGCAGGCCGTTCGCAAGGAGTTTGGTGGCCTGGTGGCGGTGAATGACATCAGTTTTCAGATCAACGCGGGCCAGATTGTGGGCTTGATTGGCCCCAATGGGGCAGGCAAGTCCACCACCTTCAATTTGATCACCGGTGTGTTGTCGTTGACCCGCGGTGCAGTGCGCTTTCGGGGCGAGCAGATCAGCGGCTTGTCGGCCCGCCGCATTGCACAAACCGGCATGGCACGCACCTTCCAGCATGTGAAGATGATCCCCGATATGACGGTGCTGGAAAACGTAGCGCTGGGTGCCCATGTGCGCGGCAAGCAGGGGGTGCTGTCTGCGATGGCGCGGCTGGACCGCGCGGAAGAAAAGCAGTTGTTCAAAGAAGCCCAGCGCCAACTGGAGCGCATTGGCATGGGTGACTATCTGCACGAGATGGCGGGCAACCTGGCCATGGGCCCGCAGCGCCTGCTCGAGATAGCACGGGCCCTGTGTGCCGACCCCGCGCTGCTGTTGCTGGACGAGCCTGCCGCCGGCCTGCGCCACAAAGAAAAGCAAGCGCTGGCTGGCGTGCTGCGCCAGTTGCAAAGCGAAGGCATGAGCATCTTGCTGGTGGAGCACGATATGGACCTGGTGATGGACGTGTGCGACAAGCTGGTGGTCATGGAGTTTGGCACCCAGCTGATGGAGGGCACGCCGACCGAGGTGCAACAAAGCCCGGTGGTACGTGCCGCCTATTTGGGCACCGAGCATTGAGAGCACAACTATGACCACACCTATTCTCAAAGTGAACGGCCTGCGCGCTGGCTACGGCCGCGCCGAGGTATTGCACGGCATTGATCTGCACGCCGACAAGGGCAGCGTCATCACGGTGATTGGCCCCAATGGCGCGGGCAAGTCCACCTTGCTCAACACGCTGATGGGCGTGCTGCCCGGGCAGGGCGGTATTGAATTCAATGGCGAGGCAGTGGGCGCGCTGACCCTGGAAGACCGCGTCATGCTCGGTGTGGCGTTGGTGCCGGAGCGGCGCGAGTTGTTTGGCACCATGTCGGTGGAAGACAACCTGGTGCTGGGCGGTTTTCGCCAGGTGCGCCTGGGCAACAAAGGCTGGCGTGACCAGCTGGACGTGGTGTTCGAGTTGTTCCCCCGCCTCAAAGAGCGCCGCGTGCAACTCGCAGGCACTTTGTCGGGCGGCGAACGTCAAATGCTGGCGGTGGGCCGTGCGCTGATGTCACGTCCTACGCTGCTGATGCTCGACGAACCCAGCCTGGGCTTGGCCCCTCTGATCGTGAAAGAAATTTTCCGCACCATTGATGGTCTGCGCAAGACCGGCGTGACCACTTTGTTGGTGGAGCAAAACGCCCGTGCTGCCCTGGAAACCGCCGACTATGGCTACGTGCTGGAGATGGGTGAGATTGCCCTGCATGGCCCTGCCAGCGAGTTGGCAACCGACTCCCGGGTGATTGACACGTATTTGGGCGCAGCGCGCAAGAAAGCGCAAGCATGAATTACCAGGCACCGCTGGCGGACATCAACTTCATCTTGCATGAGGTGTTGCAAGCCCCTGCGCAATTGCAGGCCCTGACGCCTTATGCCGACACCGATGCCGACCTGATGCGCCAGGTGCTGGACGAGGCGGGCAAGTTTGTTAGTGAAGTCGTCGCGCCCTTGAACCGCGATGGGGACGAGATTGGTTGCCAGTTCGATGCGGGCACCGTCACGACCCCACCAGGGTTTAAGGACGCCTACCAAGCATTTTGGCAAGCCGGTTGGCCCGCGTTGGCGGCGGCTCCAGACGACGGTGGCCAAGGCCTGCCTGCCATGCTCGAAGCGGTGTTGTACGAAATGCTCAGTGGTGCCAACCATGGCTGGACCATGGCACCGGGTTTGTTGCATGGCGCTTATGAGTGCCTGAAGCACCACGGCAGTGACGCACTCAAAGCCATTTATCTTGAAAAAATTGCGACGGGCGAGTGGCTGGCCACCATGTGCTTGACCGAGCCCCACGCGGGCAGCGATTTGGGCCTGGCGCGGACCAAAGCCATTGCCCAGGCGGATGGCAGCTATCTGCTCAGCGGAACCAAAATATTTATCTCCGGTGGCGAGCACGACCTGAGCGACAACATCGTGCATCTGGTGCTGGCGCGTCTGCCCGACGCACCGCCTGGGCCTAAAGGCTTGTCGCTGTTTTTGGTGCCCAAGTTCTATACCGATGGCACCCGTAGCGCAGTGTTCTGTGAACGGATTGAAGAAAAAATGGGTCTGCACGGCAGCCCCACCTGCGTGATGCGCTTTGACGCGGCAACGGGTTGGATCGTGGGCGCACCTGGCAAGGGCCTGAACGCCATGTTCGTGATGATGAACGCGGCGCGTTTGCATGTAGCCTTGCAAGGCATTGGCCTGCTCGATGCCGCATGGCAAAAGGCAGATGCCTATTCGCTGGAGCGTCGCCAGATGCGTGCGCCCGGGCGAAGTAAATCCGCTGAAGAGGCCGACCTGATTGCCGAGCACCCTGCCATGCGCCGCATTCTCGATACCCAGCGCGCCTGGATTGATGGTGGCCGCGTGTTGGCCTACCGCACGGCGTTGGAACTGGACATGATCAAACACCACCCAGACACAGCGCGAAAAGAAGCTGCCCAGCGCTGGTGCAGCTTTGTGACGCCGGTGATCAAAGCGGCTTTTACCCAGCAGGCTTTCTACGGTGGCAGCGAATGTTTGCAGGTGTTTGGTGGCCATGGCTATGTGCGCGAGTGGGGTATCGAACAAAACGTGCGTGACTCGCGTGTCGCCATGATTTACGAGGGCACCAACGAAATTCAGGCGATTGATCTGCTGGTACGCAAAGTCTTGGCGGATGGCGCGCAAGGCTTTTGCGCGTGGTTGGCTGAACTGCAAAGCGCCATGCCATTGGATGCGCCTGCCACTGCGCGTGTGCAGCAGCGGTTTGCTGCACTGGAACGCACCACGCATCACCTGGTGGACGCGGTGGCACACGACAGTGCCTTGGCTTTTTGGGTGGCGGATGACTACCTGCGTGCCGTGGCCGTCACTCTGATGGATTGGGCATGGGCACAGATTGAGGGCAGTGACGGCATTCGCGAAGCCCGGTGGTCGCAGCCTGCGTTGGCACTGCAACGCTGGGTCATGCCAGAATTCGATATGCGCATTGCCATCGTCGATGCAGCGTGCTCCCCCAAACCTCACTGAAGCAGCGCACTTCGTCCATGGCCCCAAAACGCGAGAGCCCGGCTCCTTTTGTTGAGAACGTGGACACCCAATATCTCGAAACGCTGATTGGCTACAACGCAAGGCGTGCGGCCCTGTCGGTTATCGAACGGTTTTTGCGCGACATGGCCGTTCACGATTTTCGCGTGGTGGACTTTTCAGTGGCATCGTTGATTTACCACAACCCCGGCATTACCTCGCGTCAGCTGTGTACCGCGCTCAGCATCTTGCCGCCCAATTTGGTGGCCTTGGTGAATGGACTGGAGAAGCGCGGAGTGATCACCAAACGTCCGCATCCGAACGATGGACGGGCGATTGGGCTGTATGCGACACCGCAAGGCGAGGCCTTGATGGCGCAGGCCGAGTTGGACGCGTCCAATTTGGAAATTGCCGCTGGCTCTCGCTTGACCGTGGCAGAGCGCAAGACGCTTCTGCGGTTGCTGCAAAAAGTCTATTTGTAGGTCGTTGCCGGGCGCACGCTGCCAGCTAGGACGGCCGCAAAAATCCCCGCAGTCGTTTCGACTTCAGTTCAGACCGAGTGCTTTGTGCGCCAAGGCTAGGAAGACCTCGCGCTCTGAGTCAGAAAGCGGTGCAAGGATGTCAACCTGCAATGCTTTGACCACCGGCCTAATGCCTGCCAGCTGTAGCCCACCTTCATGTGTGAGGTTGAGCTGCCGCGCTCGACGATCGTGCGCGCTTACCGCGCGCTGCACCATGCCCTTGCGCTCCAGGCGGTCAATCACGCCTCCAATTGTGGCGCGGTCGAAGCCGATGGTCGCAGCCAGACTGGCTTGGTCGATTGCGGGATTGCTGGCGATGCATTCAAGCGCGGCATATTGCACCGAAGTCAGGTCAAAACCTGCGGCTTGCGTCTGGGTTTGGAAAATTTGCGTCGACTGCTGATGCAAGCGCCGTATCAGGTGACCGGCAACCCTTATTTCATCCATCTGTGCCCCTCCGTTCGTCGTACGACTTGACAAGTATAGATTGTATAAATATGATATGCATACATTCTATTAATGCGATCGCACAAACCACCCACAGGAGACACCATGCAGTACCACGTTAACGGCTTTAAACCCGGCGATCCCGATGTCCTCGCGGCGGCGCCAGGCCACCGCAGCGCAGGCGATCCCATCCCCGACACCGTGGACGTGCTGATTGCTGGCACCGGACCCGCTGGCTTGTGCTTGGCGGCCCAATTGGCCAAGGTTCCGCAGATTCGCACCATGGTGGTGGAGCCCAAACTGATCCCGATGGAGAAGGGCCAGGCCGACGGCATCAACGTGCGCTCGATGGAAATGTTCCAGGCCTTCGGTTTCGGGGAGAAGGTGGCGCGCGAATCGGTATGGATCAACGAAACGACATTCTGGTCGCCCGGTACGAATGCAACCCTGAATCGCGTCGCGCGGGTGCAGGACGTACCCGATGGCATTTCCGAAATGCCGCACGTCCTGATCAACCAGGCGCGGGTGCACGACATGTTCCTCGACGTCATGCGCGACTCCCCCACGCGGCTCGAGCCCAACTACGGCATGAAAGTGCAGACACTGGTGATCGACCCCACTGCCACCGAGTACCCCGTTACCGTGACACTGGAGCACACCGCCCCGGGCCGCGAGGGCCAGACCGCGACGGTGCGTGCCAATTACGTGATTGGTTGTGACGGCGCACGCTCCAACGTGCGCGCCGCCATCGGTGGTGCGCTGCACGGGGATGCTGCGCACCAGGCCTGGGGCGTGATCGACCTGCTGGCAGTGACCGATTTTCCCGACTGGCGCATGAAGTCCTTCGTACGCTCGCAGGACGAGGGCATCCTGATGGTGCTCCCGCGTGAGGGCGGGCACCTGGTGCGCCTGTATGTCGAACTCGACGCCCTGGGTGAGCATGAGCGCGTGGCCGAGCGGGGCATGAACGCGGACGACATCATCGCCAAGGCCCAGCGCATTCTGGCCCCCTTCACACTGGAGGTGAAAGAAGTGGTGTGGTGGTCCATCTATGAGATTGG
>JBEEJM010000214.1:0-2659 GCA_041169205.1 Pseudomonadota bacterium
GCATCAAACACCTCAAGGCCAAGGGCGTGCAGATTGGCGTAGGCGGCTGCGTGGCTAGCCAGGAAGGCGCGGAGATTATCAAGCGCGCACCCTATGTCGACGTGGTGTTTGGCCCGCAAACCCTGCACCGCCTGCCCGAGCTGCTGAACGCCAGAGTGGCGCTGAACAAGCCGCAGGTGGACATCAGCTTCCCCGAGATTGAAAAGTTCGACCACCTGCCACACGCCAAGGTGGACGGCGCATCGGCCTTTGTGAGCATCATGGAAGGCTGCTCCAAGTACTGCAGCTACTGCGTGGTGCCCTACACCCGTGGCGAAGAAGTGAGCCGCCCGTTTGAAGACGTGCTGGTGGAGATTGCCGGCCTGGCCGACCAGGGCGTGAAAGAGGTCAACCTGCTGGGCCAAAACGTGAACGCCTACCGCGCCAAGATGATTGGCAGCGAGAGCTCGCTCACCGCCCTGAACTCGGAAGTGGCCGACTTTGCGACCCTGCTGGAATACGTGAGCGACATTCCCGGCATAGAGCGCCTGCGCTACACCACCAGCCACCCCAATGAGTTCACGCCTTCGCTCATTGCGGCCTACGACAAAATTCCTAAGCTGGTCAACCACCTGCACCTGCCGGTGCAGCACGGCAGCGACAAGATCCTGATGGCCATGAAGCGCGGCTACACCGCCATGGAATACAAAAGCACCATCCGCAAACTGCGCGCCATCCGGCCCGACATGGCGATCAGCTCCGACTTCATCGTCGGCTTCCCCGGCGAGACCGAGGACGACTTTGCCAAGATGATGAAGCTGATTGCCGACGTGGGCTTTGACAACTCGTTCAGCTTTATCTTTAGCCCCCGCCCCGGCACACCGGCCGCCAACCTACATGACGACACACCGCACGCAGTGAAGCTGGCGCGCCTGCAAACACTGCAAGCGGCCATTAACGCCAACATCGCCCGCATCTCGGAGAGCCGCCTGGGCACGGTGCAGCGCATTTTGGTGGAAGGCAGCAGCAAGCGCGACAACGGCGAACTGATGGGCCGCACCGAATGCAACCGCGTGGTCAACTTTGCAGGACCCGCGCGGCTCGTTGGTCAGCTGGTGGATGTGAACATTACCGAGACCCGTAGCTACACCCTGCGCGGCGAGGTGCTGACAGATCGGGTGGCGCTGAGCGTCTAGGCTGCTACACCACGATGGAAGAGCCTTCTTGCGCTTTGGCCTCGTACATATTTTTGTCGGCAATGAGGAGCAGCTTGTCAGGCTCGATAAATTGATCCGGACCCGCCTGGGCGATGCCAAAGCTGAGCGTGACCCCAGTCACCTTGGCAGAAAATTTGTCAATTAAGCGTCGACACACAACCTGCGCCTCTTCCGCAGTCGCGTCGGGCAATATCAAGCAGAACTCATCGCCACCGTAACGGCAAGGCACATCAATTTCGCGGCACACCTGGCGCATGGCACTCGCCACATGGCGCAGGACCTCATCTCCCTCGAAATGCCCTCTGCTATCGTTGATGCTCTTGAAGTTATCGACATCGAAATAGGCCAACGCAAAGGCTTTGTTCTGGCGCTTGGACACCGCATATTGGCGTCGCAAAAATTCGTTCATGGCCCGCTGGTTGTAAAGCCCTGTCAGGGAGTCATGTTGCGATATTTCCTGCAGCTCGCGCGTTCTCTCCGCGACCTTGAGCTCCAACTCCTGCGCGTAGGACTGCACCTTGTCCTTGGCCAGCTCCACCTCGGTCAGCAGCGCACGGATGTAGGTGTCAAAAATCAGGGTGGTGTCAAAGTACAACAGCTTGTCGAGTGCCGACAAAATATGGCGCAAGTGCGTCTTGTCCTCAACATGCTGTTCCAGCGAAGCATTGATGGTTTCTTTCAGCGTTTTCACAGCCGACAGGTAGAGCTTGGGTTCCACGCCAATGCGTTTGTGCACCATGCCGATGCGCAGGCGGTTGTTCACATAGTCCAGGCCGTAGTACCCCTCAAACAGCCCCAAGATGTAGCCCCGTTGCGCCGAATGCAGGCGCGATAGCGTGTCTGCATCGCCGATGAGCAGCGCAATTTCGTCGATGGACGTTTGCTGCGCATAAAAACTGGTGACGATGGCGTCGATATGAACCGTCACCAACTCTTTGCAACTGAGGAGTTGCTCGGCATCCGCGTCCGTAAACCCCAGCAGCAGCTTGCGCCTGGCGATTTCGGAATCGTTGATTTGCAACTGCTCCAGCAGGGTCTTTTTAGTGTTGTCCATAGCGTTCTCTATTTAGGTATGTGGAGGCGCGTCGTATTCATTATGTAGCGAAGGTGTTAGCTTTGCATGACACGCAATGCAGGCCCCACTACCGCCTCCAGCTGCTCGCGCAACCAGCGGTGTGCGGGGTCTTGCTGGTAGCGCAGATGCCAGATCAGAAACATGGGCAGGGTCGGGCACGGCACCGGCACCGGGGCACTGGCCAGCCCGGCCAGCGAGGTGTGCGCCAGCAGCTGCGGCGCGGTCACCAGCAGCGTGGTGCCACGCACAAAGGCTGGCAAGGCGCTAAAGCCCGGCACCTTTACCGCAAACCGGCGCACCAGACCGCGCGCCTGCAGTTGCTGGTCGATATCCAACCCACGGTGGGCCTCGTAGGCCACGGTGGCGTGGTCGGCGGCCAGGTACTCGG
>JBEEJM010000215.1:0-4060 GCA_041169205.1 Pseudomonadota bacterium
GGTACTGGCCGCGCAGAAGCTAGTCAACCAGGACAAGATTTTCATGATGGTGGGCCACATTGGCACCGCGCAGAATCTGGCGGCCATGCCAGTGCAGTTTGAGAAGAATGTGATCAACTTCTTCCCCATCACCGCGGCACGCGAAATGTACGAGCCCTTTCACAAATTGAAGTACTCCTACGCCGCCACGTACTACGACCAGATGCGCAATGCGGTGCCCAAGCTGGTGAAGGAAAAAAACGCAAAGAAAGCCTGCGTCATGTACCAGGACGATGACTTTGGCCTGGAAATCCTCAAGGGTGGCGAAGACGGCCTCAAAACCATCGGCATGGAGTTTGCCGAGAAAACGTCGTACAAACGCGGCGCCACTGACTTTTCTTCACAAGTCTCCAAAATGCAGGCCGGCGGTTGCGACTTCATTGTGCTGGGCACCATCATCCGTGAAACCATTGGTGCCATCGGCACTGCGCGCAAGCTGGGCTACAACCCCACGTTTCTGGGCTCCAGCGCCTCCTACACCGACCTGATCCACAAGCTCGGCGGCAAAGCCATGGACGGCTTCTACTCCACCATGACCGTGCAAAACCCCTACACCGAAGGCATGTCCGGCCCGATCCAGTTCTGGGCCAACAAGTACAAAACCAAGTTCAACGAAGACGCTACCGTGTTCTCGGTCTACGGCTACTCCATCATCAGCAGCTTTGCGACTGCAGCCAACAAGGCGGGCAAGAACCTGAGCACCGAGAGCTTCATCAAGGTCATGGACACCATGACCATCGAGCCGGACTTTTTCGGTGGCGCAGTTCAGACCTTCTCTGCAACCAAACGCCTGGGCAGCGACGCTTCGCGCCTGTCGCAAATTCAGGATGGCAAGTGGAAAACCGTGTCAGCCTACTTTGGCAGCACCGCCCCAGCAGTGGCGAAAAAGTAATCGCAAAGGTCAGGGGCTTGGCGCTGCTGCCTCAACCAGCGGCAGCTCCATGATGAAGACCGCACCGCCATCCGGGTGGTTGTGCACGCGTAACGCACCACCGTGCTGCTCCATGATGCTGTAGCTGATGGACAAGCCCAAGCCCGTCCCCTTCCCCACCGGTTTGGTGGTGAAAAATGGCTCAAAAATATGCGTCAAGTGCTCCGACGCAATGCCCGGGCCGTTGTCACGCAAATGCAACCGTACCCGGTCATGGGCCACTTCGGTGACTATGCGCACCACGGGATGCATCTGGCCTGCGCCAAGGGTGGCATCCAACGCGTTTTGCAGCAGATTCATCAGTACTTGCTGCAGTTGACCCGCGCTGCCCGTGACAGTGCAGGGCATGTCGGCATGCCAATCCACTTCAAAGCTAGGCGATGCACCCTTGCGTATCCAGAAAATGGCACGCTCAATCACTTCATTGAGATTGACCGAAACACGAACGGCCGGGTCCATCGCGGAAAAGCGCTTCAGGCTATTCACAATATCGGCGGTGCGTTGCGCGCCTTCGAGCGTTCCTTCGATCAGCGATGGCAAATCGTCCAACACGTGGTCAATACGCAATTGGCGACGCAGTGTCTCCAACTGCGCGGCAGACTCGCCTCCATGCACCGCAGCCAGATAGCGGCGCAGCCGGTCATAGTTGCGGCTCAACGAATGCACATTGCCCAGCACAAAGCTGATGGGGTTGTTCAACTCATGCGCCACACCGGCCACCAACCGACCCAGTGACGCCATTTTTTCCGAGTGCAGCAATTGCTGTTGTGCGCGCTTGAGGGCTTCGTGGCTGGTGGTCAGCTCGAGATAGGCGCGCTTGATTTCGGCGGTGGGTCGGGCCACAAACACCGTACCCATGCGGCGACCACTGGCCGCTACGCGGGGTGTGCAGTTGGCATCTACCGACACGCTCTGTTGCTGGGCATCCAGCAGATTGAGCTCCAGCCCTTCGCCGCGGCGCGCCGGGTTGGTGTTGTCCAGCACCGCGCGCACCCGCTCCGCGCTTTCAGGATCAGCCAGCAGGTCAAAAATCAAGGTGCCGCGCAACTCGGCATCGCTGCGACCCACCAGTTCGCACAGTGCCGCGTTGGTTTCCTCCATGACGCCACGCTCATTGCACACCAGCAGAACGTCTGACATGGCCGACAGCACGCTGAAAATAAATTGCTGCGATTGCTCCAGTTCGGAGTTTTTCTTTTCCAGCTCAATCTCGTCATGGATCAGTTGTGAGTACACCTCGTCCATTTTTTGGATCACATCCATCCAGGTGGACTCATCGACGCCGCCCAACGCACCAGGCGGCAGCAGTCCACCCAGATCCGACGAGCGTTGGCTGGGTAAATGCGGTGGTGCGGGTTCGACCATGGTTTGTGTCACGCTTGTTTTTAATGCACGGTACACACCATGCAAGGATCGAAAGAACGCACGATATGCTGCACCGCTACCGGCGTGATTTCACCTTCCTGCACGGGGGCACCGACCAGCGCCTGCTCCAGAGCGCCAGGGGTACCAGCGGCATCGCGCGGAGAAAAGTTCCAAGTGGTGGGTGCCACGATTTGGTAGTTGGCAATGCGCCCCCGGTCAGCCACTACCCAGTGGCCCAAGCTGCCGCGCGCCGCTTCGCTCAGCCCCACTCCGACCCCGTCGGCAACCACCGGCGTTGGCACACAGTAGGCTTCGTTGGGTTGAAGTTGTTGCAACCAGTTTTCCACCATCGGCACCACACGTGCGAGTTCCAACAGCCGTGCCAGCACGCGGGTATAGACCGTGCCACCGTGGCGGCCCACGGCATCTAAAACAAGCGGGTTCCCGGAGGCCAGTTGCCGCGCAATGGCCCCTGTCTCGATCACCTCACCTGCCAAACGCGGCGCCTTGTTCCAGGTATAGGCACCGGCCTTGTTGGCATCGGGCAGCGTGATGCCTTCTACCGGGTGGCGTGGCCCCGACGCGTCGTTCAACCAAGCGTAGGTGGCATCTTCACGGATGCCGCGTTCGTCCAATGGCACCCGTGCGGCGGTGCCAGCGTGCCACACGCCGCTCTCGAATTCGAAACCACCCTGCGGCTGCGGATACGCGCCAAAGCTGAGGTAACGACCCGGCCCCGGCCCAAGGCCCGTCAAGGCGACGTCTTGCACCATGCTTAAAAACAGCCGGAAATCACCACGCCACGGGTCTTGCGCATGCCAGGCCCACAAAGCACTTTCGCTGTCCAGTGCCGAGATCTGCTCCAACGGGGCTGAAAACAAATGGCGCTCCAGAAAACCCCGGAATTCGCGCACCCGGGCCAACAGGCGGATGCGCTCTGCCAGGTCCACCGAGCGCGTCGACCCACCGGGCTCAATGCTCTGCGTATGCGGCCACTTACCCGCCAGCGTGCCCAACAGCGTGAACCAGCGCTGGCGCGCAGCGATAGCCGCACGCGTCTGCTCGCCGGTCTGTGCCGCAAAGCGCTGCACCGCCTCGCTGTGCCATGGCTGCTGCGCATACACCGCCCGCGTGAAGTCGGGCATGAAAAATAAATAGAAATGGGTCAGGTGGTCAGCCAGGTTCTCGGTGGCCAGCATCACGTTGGTGACATGTTGGCCGTTGGGCGGCGGCGTGATACCGCTCAAGCTTGCCAGTGCCCGCGCACAGGCAACCGACTGCGATACCGAACAGATGCCGCAGATGCGCGGCACGTACACCAGCGCATCATGCGGGTCTTTGCCTTGCAGGATTTGTTCGAACCCCCGGTACATCGGGGCATTCACGCGCGCAGAGCTGACCCGGCCCGCGTCAAGCTCGAGTGTGACTTCGAGGTCACCCTCTACACGGTTGAAGGGGCCAACGATCAGACGCGACATAAGGAGCACTTCATTTCAGACGGGTCTTGCGTGCCACCGGTGCCACCACCAGGTGGTCTGCCACAGCGTTGAGCTTGACGCGCCGGGGCGTGGCGGACTTAGACAAGGAGGCCAGAGCCACGAACCAGGCTTTGGGCATGTCCGTAGGCAGGCCAATCGGGATACCGGCGAACTTGGGGGTGGCATGAAAAGGATGGCCTGGCTCCTGGAAGCCCGGCTCGGTGCAGGCAATGCAGGCATACCCGCC
>JBEEJM010000216.1:0-15670 GCA_041169205.1 Pseudomonadota bacterium
CGGATGTGGTGACTGCCAAAACCTTCAGTCCCGATGCGGTGGCCACCGTGAAAGCCGCGACCGATGTCGCCGATGACGACCTGATTCTGGACATTGGCCCCGAGACCGCGAAAGCCCTGGCAGCTCAGTTGATGAAAGCCGGAACCATTGTTTGGAACGGCCCGGTGGGCGTCTTTGAGTTTGCCGCCTTTGAGAACGGCACAAAAACCATTGCCCAAGCCATTGCGCAGTCCAGCGCGTTCAGCATTGCGGGTGGGGGTGACACCTTGGCTGCGATTGCCAAGTACGGCATTGAGAAACAGGTGGGTTACATCAGCACTGGTGGTGGGGCGTTTCTGGAGGTGCTGGAGGGGAAGACGTTGCCGGCGTTTGAAGTGCTCTCACGCCGAGCAACCACTTAGCGTGCCGTCGCTGGAGGGTATGAAGTCCCTCCCCTAAGTGGCAGCAATTGGGTGCCCATTTATTTGCTTAGCCCGCCTCAGAGCGGGGAGAAATCCGCGCTACTATGTGAAAAAAATCACATATCGGACCCATGGCAACACCCAGCGACCCCGTATTAGAAAATCAAGCAGCACAGGCACTTGTCCGTTTGAGTGCCGGCGTGTTGCCAGTGTGGGCGCGGCATTTGGCCACTTCGCGTGCGCAATCTGAAGCTGCAGTGATTGAAATGATGCAGGCGTTTTCGGACATCGGGCCCCATATTCACAAGGCCGAACGCCAATCGCTACAAATCACCCACGCGCTAAGTCAGTCCGATGGGGGTGTCACTGGCTTGGCCATTGCCTGCGACCAGGCAATGGCCCCTCTATTGCAGGGTGGTCAATTGCCCGATGGTGCGGGGGCCGCCATTGCGCGCGTACTCCATATGGTCCACGCGGCGGTTCAGGCGCTGGAAGACATTACCAAGCCCTTCAACCACGAAACCCAGATGGTGGCGGCTCAGGTAGAACGCATGTACGTGGGTTTCCAGTACCAGGACCGCATTAGCCAGATGATGGCCCTGCTGGAGGGCGATATTGCCCGCCTGCAGACCGTGGTCAATGGGCAGGAGCCGGTCATACCCGAGCTGCAAAGTTGGCTGGCCGATCTGGAGTCTCACTACGCCATGGCCGAGCAGCGGCAGGACCATAGCGGTAGCGCAGGCAACAGTGGCGTTGACAGCAACGAAACCACATTTTTTTAAGAGGTCGAAATGGCAAAGACGATTTTGGTGATTGATGACTCAGCCAGTTTGCGGCAAGTGGTGAAGATGGCGCTCACGGGCGCGGGATACAACGTGATTGAAGCCGGTGATGGTCAGGCTGCGCTGGCCTTGTTGGATGGTCGACAAGTCAACATGGCCGTGTGCGATGTCAATATGCCCATCATGAATGGCATCGAGTTTGTTCGTGCCGCCAAGGCGCTGCCGGGCTACAAATTCATGCCCATCCTGATGTTGACCACTGAGAGTCAGGAAGAGAAGAAAGAGCAAGGCAAAGCGGCAGGCGCAAAGGCCTGGATGGTGAAGCCTTTTTCGCCCACCCAACTGGTCAACGCAGTGTCCAAACTTTGCGTCTAGACCGGCCCACAGTCCCGCTCGCCTGATCTGGTGCGGGGTTTGAATTGAAGCCTGGGAGATGCCATGAGTGAACCGTTTGAGCTGCCCGTAGAGCTGAATATTTACAGTGCGCTCGAAACCCGCGATGCCCTGTTGGCTTGGGTGACAGAACATGCCAGCAAGGGCCAGGACACGCTCCTTGTTTCTGCAAAAAATGTGGAAGAGATCGACGGCTCGGGGTTGCAGCTGTTGGCGGCGCTGACCAATATGGAGCACACGTGGCACTTGGTGGACCCTAGTGACGCTCTTGTTGACGCCTGTCGCACCATGGGGCTTTCGCAGTGGCTTGATCAGCGGGTCTTGAAATCAGGTTCCGGAGGTTGATATGGGCAGTACCAATGATGCCGATATGGATTTCATTGCACAGGCGATGCCCGCGTTTATCAGCGAAGCCGCGGAGCAAATTGCAGCCATAGAAACCCTCTTGCTGGAGCTTGAAGAACAGCCTGACAACCGGGAGCTACTGGATTCACTGTTTCGGTGTGCACACACCGTCAAAGGGTCGGCGGGCATATTTGGTTTGAATCGGGTGGTCGAGTTCACGCACCACGTGGAAACGCTGCTCGACAAAATGCGCGATGGAGATATTGCGCTCAACCCGGATATCAGTACCTTGCTGCTGCAGTGCAACGACCAGATCAAGTTCTTGGTGGACACGGCGGCCGACGAAAGCGCGGACACGCCAGATCTCAAAGATGCACGCGCCGATTTGGTGATCCGTCTGCGCGCATTGACAGAGGGTGCGGCCCCCGCGGCGGTCGCTGCCGCGGTAACGCCTCAAGCTGCTCCAAGCGCTGGTGGACGCAAGGTGTGGACCGTGTCGGCGCGCTTTGGCCAGGAGACTTTTCGCAACGGCATGGACCCACTGTCCATCGCCCGTTACCTTGGAACAGTCGGCACTGTCAAAACCATTCGCTGTGGCACCGATACCGTCCCGCCCTTGGGCAATCTGAATCCTGAGAGCTGTTATTTGAGCTTTTTCATGGAGCTGGAGACTGCGGCCAGTCGTGAAGACATTGAAGGCGCTTTCAGCTTTGTCATTGACGACTGCGAACTCGATGTCGTGGCTCCGGAAACCCCGGGCCAAAAGTTGGCACGCGCCATCGACGAGATGCCCGAGACGCCACGCCTGGGAGACATGCTGGTGTCGGTGGGGGCCGTTACGCAGGACAAGCTGGATCAGGTCCTGAGCACCCAAAAGCAGACGCCCGGCATGCCGGCCGTGACCAAGGCAAAAATTGGCGACCTGCTGGAATCGCAGGCGGGGGTGGCACCTGAAGTCGTTGCGGCTGCGCTGGGCAAGCAACAAAAAATCCGCGAGGCCGCAGCGCCCTCGGAAGAGCGCTATATCCGTGTCCAGGCAGACCGACTCGACGCAGTGATCAACCTCCTGGGTGAGTTGGTCATCGCCGGTGCCGGTGCCACGTTGTTGGCCCGCGAGACCCGCCATGTGGCGTTGGTGGAAGTCAACCTGCACATGAACAGCCTGATTGAAGAAATTCGCAATGGCACCTTGGGCCTGCGCATGGTGCCTGTGGGCGAGACCTTCAGCCGCTTCCGCCGTGTGGTGCGTGATACGGCGTCCAGTTTGGGCAAAGAGGTCAATTTTGAAATCGTGGGTGGTGATGCCGAGCTCGACAAATCCATGGTCGAAAAGATTGCAGATCCGCTGATGCACTTGGTGCGCAATTCACTTGACCATGGACTGGAGCCGCCGCAAGAACGTATTGCTGCAGGCAAGTCTGCCGCAGGAAAATTGGTGCTCAGTGCGCGCCACGAAACGGGTGCCATCCTGATACGCATCGAAGACGATGGCCGCGGCATCAACCGCGAGCGGGTGCTGCAGCGGGCCTGGAACCGGGGCCTGATTGAGCAGGGTGTTGTGCCCAGTGATGACACCATCAACATGATGATTTTCGAGCCCGGGTTTTCCACGGCCGAGCAGGTCACCAATCTGTCGGGCCGTGGTGTGGGTATGGATGTGGTGCGCCGCAATATTGAAGCTTTGCGCGGCAGTATTCGTCTCAACAGCAATCCCGGTCAGGGGTTGCAGGTGGATATTCGCCTCCCACTGACGCTGGCCATCATTGATGGATTCTTGGTGGGCGTTGGAAAATCCAAATTTGTGTTGCCGTTGGAGTCGGTGGTCGAAGTCATTGAGTCCGGCGGGCAACACGTCAAGATGGACGCGTCCGGCCGCCACTGTGTCGAATTGCGTGGCCAGGTATTGCCGGTCGTGCGCTTGCGAAGCCTGTACAGCGTGGAGTCAAGTTTGCCTAGCCGCGTCAGCGTGGTCGTGGTGAACTCTTTGCGCGGCCAGTACGGCATTGAAGTTGAGGTGCTGCTGGGCCAGAACCAGACAGTCATCAAGCCATTGGGTCGTTTGTTCAAAACACTGCGGGGTATTTCCGGCTCCAGCATTTTGGGCAGTGGTGAAGTCGCGCTGATATTGGACGTTGGATCGTTGGCGGATTTGGTGACCGGTGCAGAAACGACAACGGTACCCAGTTGACTCTCCCACGAAATGGCACTTATGCAAGTTGATAACACGCCTGCCGCCAGCGGCCTGATCGACAACGGGCCCGGGATGCAGTACCTGACCTACTGTCTGGACGATGAGGTCTTTGGTATGGACATCCGTGCAGTACGAGAGATTATTCAGTACAGCGCGATGACCGTCGTGCCGCTGATGCCTGCGTTCGTGCGGGGGGTGATTAATTTGCGTGGACAGGTGGTCCCGGTGATTGACTTGCAGGCGCGATTTGGACGGCCTTCCGCGAAGGTCGGTAAAAAGACCTGCATCATCATTTTTGATATGAGTCGTGACGGAGAAAAAATCGAGTTGGGACTGCTGGTGGACGCTGTCAGCGAGGTCATCGAAATTCCCCATTCAAACATTGAACCTGCGCCGCAGTTTGGCGCGTCCATTCGACGTGACTTTATTCGCGGCATGGCCAAACTTGATGGGGCTTTCATCGTCATTTTGGAGCCAGACCGTGCATTGAACGTGGATGACATGGCCATGCTGGCGGAACAAGCCCATACCGTTTAACGAAACATTGGAGTAGCCCATGAATCTTTCGATCCGTGCACGCATTGCTTTGGGTTTTGCACTGCCCATCGCCTTGTTTATTGCTTTTACGCTGTGGCTTGGGACGCAGCTTGGCGATGTCAAGCGCAGTATGAATGACCTGTCTGAGCAGCGGGTTCAGTACGCGTTGCTGGCCACACGCATGGACAAAAACGTCGTGCAAATCCAGCAGTTTTTGTCCGATGTTTCGGCAACCCGCGGCAAGGATGGTCTGGACGACGGATTCGCCAAGGCGAAAGAAAACTTTGATGCATTGAATACCGCACTGGACAAGTTTGAAAAGTACTTTGCCAGCACGACAGATCAGAGGTCATTGAAGGCAACGCAAGACATTCGTAGCAAGGCGGCGGGTTATTTTGCAATCGGCCAAGACATGGCCAAGGCCTATGTCGCAGGCGGCCCCGAGACGGGCAACAAGCTAATGGGTGGTTTTGACAGTGCGAGCGACGACTTGCAAAAAGCGCTCGAGCCCTTTGTCAAAGCCCAGATCGACAGAATGCAAAGTGATGTGGGGGCCAGTGTCGACAAGGCTGACCAGATCGCGCAGACGGCAACCACCATCGTTGCGGTGGCGATTGCCCTGGCGGTATTGGTCGCTTGGATGGTCACCACCAGCATCACGCGCCCCTTGGGCCAGGCCTTGGGTGTCGCCAATCTGGTGGCGGCAGGCGAGCTCGACACCACCATCGCAGCCGACGGCAGCGAGATTGGGCAGTTGCTGGCACCTCTGGCCAAGATGAAGGACACCTTGTTGCAGTTCGAAGCAGCCCAGTCCGAGATGGCGCGGCAGCATGGGCTGGGCATGATTGACTACACGATGCCAACCGATCAGCTTGAAGGCACCTATCGGTCCATGGCCGAATCCATCAATGCATTGGTGCAATCGCACATCGCCGTAAAGATGCAAGTCGTAGACATGGTGACCGCGTACTCGGCGGGCAACCTCGACCAGGCGATGGAGCGAATGCCAGGTCAAAAGGCACGCATCCACGAAGCCATCGACAAGGTGCAGCAATCTTTGAAAATGGGTGCCGATGCGGCCGCCAGCTCACTTCGGGTTCAGATGGCTTTGGACAGCCTGCCGGAATGCGTCACTATTTCGGATGCAACGGCAGCCTTTCGCCATGCCACTCCCGCCGCCAAACTGCTGCTGAAAAAATTTGGCGGCCCTGGGTTTGATGTGGAAAAGTTTTACGGCAGCAAACTCAGCGCGCTGTTCAACAATGCCGATACGGCGGCACGCTTTGATCAGGCGGCCCAGTCTGGTGAAACCGTAGACATTGAAATCACCGGGCGTCAAATTCGACTGTTGGCAAAGCCAATTTTGGACGCTCAGGGCAGCAGCCTCGGTCGAGTGACCCATTGGGTGGACCGCACCGATGAAATCGCCGCAGAACGGGAGCTTGCCGATATCTTGCGTGCAGCGGGGCAAGGAGATTTCAGTCAACGGCTATCGGCCGATGGTAAGACCGGGTTTTATGCGTTGCTGGCCGTCAGCATGAATTCCTTGATGGCAACCAGCGAAGAAGGTTTGACGGATGTGGCCAATTTGCTGGCCGAATTCTCGCAAGGCAATCTGACCCACCGCATCGCCCGCAATTACGAAGGCCTGTTTGGCAGAGTTGCGGACAGTGCCAATTCGACTGCCGAAAGTCTGACGCGTGTGATGGGTGAGGTGCGTGCGGCATCCGATGCACTCACTGGTGCGGCGAACCAGGTGAGTGCCACCGCGCAGGCGCTTTCGCAGGCCGCCAGTGAACAAGCGGCATCAGTCGAGCAGACCACCGCGAGCATGGATCACATGTCCGCCTCGGTGACGCAAAACAGCGACAACGCCAAAATCACCGACGCCATGGCGACCAAGGCAAACAAGGAGGCGCAGGACGGTGGCAAGGCCGTCGCGCAAACCGTAGCCGCCATGAAACAAATCGCCAGCAAAATTGGCATCGTGGACGACATCGCCTACCAAACCAACCTGCTGGCTTTGAATGCCGCTATTGAAGCGGCGCGGGCGGGTGAGCATGGCAAAGGCTTTGCTGTCGTGGCGGCTGAAGTACGCAAATTAGCAGAACGCAGTCAAGAGGCCGCCCGGGAAATTGGCGATCTGGCCGTCAGCAGTGTGTCGACCGCAGAACATGCGGGTACCCTGCTCAACGCGATTGTTCCCAGCATCCAGAAAACGAGCGAACTGGTGCAGGAAATTGCGGCTGCTAGCGCAGAGCAGAGTGAATCGGTGGTGCAAATTGGTGGTGCCATGGGGCAGCTCTCCAAGGCGACCCAGCAGAATGCCTCGGCCTCTGAGCAGCTGGCCGCTACCAGCGAAGAGTTGTCTGGCCAGGCCGAGCAATTGCGGGAAAGCGTCGCCTTCTTTAAAACGGGTGACGAGCCACGCAAGGCAGCAAACCGGCCCGTTCTGTCGCAAGACCGTCGCGCTGCAGCACCACGACTGACGAGTAGCGTGACAACCGCATCCGTGCGTGGTAGCGGCAACTTCAAACCCTACTGATCAGAAAGCACCGTCTTGGCCTCCATCACCTTAAGCGACCGCGAGTTCAAACGCATCAGTGCAATCATGTACGAGGCGGCAGGTTTGTCGTACAACGACTCCAAGAAGTCGTTGATTGAGTCCCGTTTGTCGTCGCGCATCCAGAAACTGGGAATAGAGGGTTTCGCCGACTACATCGCCATATTGGAAGACGAGACGCAAGCAGCGGAATTCCAGATGGCGGTGGATTTGCTGACCACCAACGAAACCTACTTTTTCCGCGAGCCCAAGCACTACGACTTGCTTCAGCAAGAGCTGCCTGCTTTTGCCGACAAGTCTGCCATTGCCGTCTGGAGTGCGGCCTCCTCTTTTGGTGACGAGGCTTACAGCACGGCCATGCTATTGGCGGACTTGCAAATGTCGGGCAAGGTAGGGGCGGGCTGGTCTATTTTGGCGACCGATATCAGTCACCGCGTACTGCTCAGTGCCAAAGAAGCCGTGTATCCGGAAGATCGGTTGCGCGCCGTCAGCCCCGATCGGCTACGCCGATACTGTCTGCGGGGGGATGGCCCGTCGCAAGGCCAGGTGTTGATGCAAGACAAGATCCGTGATCGGGTGCAGTTTGGGCAACTCAATTTGTGCAAACCCTTCAGTGGCATGGGGCCCTTTGATGTGGTCTTTCTGCGCAACGTATTGATTTACTTTGATCCACCTACCAAGACCGAAGTCGTCGACCGGGTGTTGGCCACGCTCAAGCCAGGCGGCTTGTTTTTCCTGGGGACCGCTGAGGGACGCGTGCCCTGCAATACGCCTTTGCAAACCGTCATACCCGGCGCTTTCAGAAAATTGGCATAGCGTGGCCGTACTATTCAAACCTTCGACGCATAAACCACTGGCACCTGCAGCACAAGTGGAGTTGATGCCGGGTGACGTCGCAATGGCCGACGCAGGGGACCATCTCAAGACGCTGCTGGGGTCGTGTGTGAGCGTCATTCTGACGGACCCGCGTAGGACCGTCGCCGCCATGTGCCACATCGTGCACGTGGGGCATCCCAATGCCACCAACCGGCGCAACACCGCATACGGGTCAGCAGCCATGGAGGGCATGTTTGCGCACTTGCGTGCCAAGGCGGTCAACCCATCCATGTGCCAGGCCTATGTGTTTGGTGGGGGCAATATGTTTCCCCAGCTTTTTACAGTTCGCCATGTTGGCGCCAATAACGCCGAATGGACTTTGAACTTCCTCGAAGCCCAAGGCATTGCTGTGGTGGACCAAGATCTGGGGGGCAATGGTTATCGCAAGGTTTCCTGGTTAGTGGGGTCAGATGCACCCGTGGTGGAAACCATATTCAATGAACAAGGTAATGCGAATGACTGTTAGAGTTTTTGTAGTGGACGATTCGGCTGTGGTGCGCCAGGCCATTGCCCATATCCTGGCAGGCAACGCCGAAGTGGAGTTGGTCGGCACAGCCCCCAACCCCTTGCTGGCGATGGACGCTATTCGCAAGTGCAATCCCGACGTGCTTTTGCTGGACATCGAAATGCCTGGCATGGATGGCCTGACATTTCTGCGGCAGATCATGGCCAGCCATCCCATCCCTACGGTCATCTGCTCCACGCTGTCCACCGAAGGTAGCAAGGTCGCTTTGGAGGCGCTGTCTGCCGGTGCCGTGGCCGTGTTGGCCAAGCCGAAGTTGGGCTTGAAACAGTTTCTGGACGACACACGCAGGGAAATGATTCAAACGCTGAAGGCGGCCGCCAAATCTACGCCGCGTCTACGCAGCGCACTGGCCGTATCTGCTATGGATAGGCCTGCTCTGGCGCGTGCGGCGGCGCTGAGCACGGTGCATGCTTTTGCCATGAACAAACCGGTGGTCATCGGCAGCTCAACTGGGGGGACGCAGGCGCTGGAGCTGGTGCTCACCCACCTGCCAGCCGATGCCCCCGGCATTGCGATTACCCAGCACATGCCTGAAAAATTTACGGCCATGTATGCCCAGCGCCTGTCGGGCATTTGCGCCATGCAGGTGCGCGAAGCGAAAGATGGCGATCGTCTGGTGCGTGGTGTGGCGCTCATCGCGCCTGGGGGCTTGCATATGCAGTTGCGCAAGTCAGCCGGTCAGTACTATGTTCATGTGGCAGATGGCCCACCGGTGAACCGTCACAAACCTTCCGTGGACGTGTTGTTCAAGTCCGCAGCCGAGTGTGCGGGGCGGGATGTTTTGGGGATCATCATGACCGGGATGGGCGACGACGGAGCGCGGGGCATGAAGGTGCTCCATGATGGTGGCGCGCGAACGATCGCTCAAAATGAAGAAACCTGCGTGGTCTTCGGCATGCCCAAAGAAGCGATCAAACTGCAGGCAGTAGACGATATCTTGCCGCTGGATCAAATTGCCAGGGCGATACTGCAGTTTGATTCGCGCGCGTGAACCGGCGCGCTGCGCTGGCGCTCAGGCGTCGGGTTGCGAATCCAATATGGCACCGCAGACACGGGCGCGGCCTGTGTGCTTTGCCCGATACAACTGGTTGTCGGCCAGCCCAATGAGCGCAGGTGCATCGCCATCGGTATTGCCGTCCCGTGTGGCAACGCCAACACTGATGGTGACGACATTGGCAACGGGCGAATTCTCGTGTGGAATAGCGCGGTCGCGCACCTTACGCTCGAGTTCCGTCGCCAGGTTCATGGCGTCTTCATACGAAGTCTCGGGCAACACGCAAACAAACTCTTCTCCGCCGTAGCGGGCAACAAGATCGGCCGGGCGACGCAAGGCTGCTTTCAAGGTGACGGCGATCATGCGCAAAGTGTCGTCACCGGCTTGGTGGCCGTACTGGTCGTTGTAGAGTTTGAAGTGGTCTACATCCAGCAAAATCAGCGACAAGGGCGAGTGGCTCCGAACGGAGCGTGACCATTCAATGGCAATTTGTTGGTCGAAGTAACGGCGGTTAAAAACGCCAGACAAGCCGTCAAGAAACACCAGCTGGCGCAGCACATCCGCCTGGAACTTGACAGTCAGCTGTGTCTTGACACGTGCCCGCACCACTGCAGGGTTAACGGGTTTAGCGATGAAGTCCACAGCGCCAATGCTCAGGCCATGGGTTTCTTGTTCCGGGTCGTTGTGTGCGGTGACAAATATCACCGGAATGTGGCTGGTCGCTGCATCGGCCTTCAGCTGGGTGCACACCTCGAATCCGTCCATGCCCGGCATCACCACGTCCAGTAGCACCAGATCAGGCGGGTTGTTTTTGCAAATGGTCAGGGCTTGTGCGCCACTGGTCGCCATGAAGACCTGGTAGTCGCCCGCAAAGGCCTGGTACATCACCTGGATGTTGATGGGCTGGTCGTCCACCACCAGAAGCCGTGGCTTTCCATGGGTGCTGTCGAGCAGTGCATTCAAAGGTGTGTCGAGGTCGATCATGGCCGGGCTAAGGGGCAAAATTTGCGAATCATGAATGCCGCATTGAACCACAAGTTGACGCCCTGCTGTAACCCGTCTTCAGGGGTTCCGTGTGAGAATGCCTGAATTACCAAGAGGAGAGATTTTCATGCCACGTCGCGCCACCAAAATTGTAGCCACCCTGGGCCCCGCCTCCAGCGACCCAGCGCTGTTGGAGCAGATGATCCGTGCCGGCGTCAACGTGGTGCGGCTGAACTTCAGCCACGGCAAGGCGCAAGACCATATTGACCGTGCCCGTCTGGTGCGTGAGGCCGCGCAACGTGCAGGTCGCGAAGTGGCCATCATGGCCGATCTGCAAGGCCCCAAGATTCGCGTTGGCAAGTTTGCCGAAGGCAAGATTTTTCTGGAGCCCGGGCAAAAGTTTGTGCTGGACGCGCAGCGCGTCGAGTTGGGCGATATCGACGCGGTGGGGCTGGACTACAAAGAGCTGCCACGTGAAGTCAAAGCCGGTGACGTGCTGTTGCTTAACGATGGTTTGATCGTGATCACCGTGGATGCGGTGCGCGGCGAGCAGGTGCACACCACCGTCAAGCTCGGTGGCGAGCTGTCCAATAACAAGGGCATCAACAAGCAAGGCGGCGGTCTGACTGCGCCCGCGTTGACGGCCAAGGATATGGAAGACATCCGTACCGCCATGAGTTTTCAGGCGGACTACGTGGCGGTGAGTTTCCCCAAGAATGCCACCGATATGGAAATGGCGCGCCAGCTGTGCAATGTGGCCGCCCACGAATACGGCCACAAACCTGGCCTGATCGCCAAGATTGAGCGTGCCGAAGCCATCCCCAAGCTGCTGGAAATTTTGCTTGCCAGCGACGGCATCATGGTGGCCCGTGGTGATCTGGCAGTCGAGGTTGGCAACGCACTGGTGCCAGGACTGCAAAAACGCATGATCAAGCTGGCCCGCGAGCATGACAAGGTCGTCATTACCGCCACGCAAATGATGGAGTCCATGATCACCAACCCGGTGCCCACCCGGGCCGAGGTGAGCGATGTGGCCAATGCCGTGCTCGACGGCACCGACGCGGTCATGCTGTCGGCTGAAACTGCGGCGGGTAAGTACCCACTGGAAACCATTGTCGAGATGGCCAAAATTTGCCACGCGGCAGAAGGCCATGAAGGCTTCGAGCTGGAGGCCGATTTCACCGGCAAGATGTTCAGCCGCATCGACCAGACCATTGCCATGGGGGCACTGTTTACGGCGCATCACCTGGGGGCCAAGGCCATCGTGGCCTTGACCGACAGTGGCTCCACCGCCTTGTGGATGAGCCGTCATTTGATTCGGGTACCTATTTACGCGCTGACGACCAAAGTCGCCACCCAGCGCAAGATGGCCCTGTACCGCAACGTGCGCCCGCTGTTTGCGAAGTCCATTTCCGACCGCGACGCTGCCTTGAAAGATGCAGAAAGCCACCTCAAGTCCCGCGGCATTATGCAAACTGGCGATGTGTACGCCATCACCTGCGGCGAGCCCATGGGTTCACCCGGTGGCACCAATATGCTGAAGATTTGCCGCGTGGAGTGAGGGTTCCCTAGCGTTGTAAGCCAAGACTTTCCCGGGGCGATTAAAATCCGGCAACGGTACAAGTTACCAAGCGGTTACCAAATGGGCCGCGCCGGTTTTTTAACTTCCTTGGGGATCAAGAATGGCACTCGTTTCTATGCGCGAGCTGCTGGACCATGCGGCGGCCTACGGCTACGGTATTCCAGCTTTTAACGTCAACAACCTGGAGCAAGTCCAGGCGGTGATGGAGGCGGCCAAGGAAGTGGGCGCCCCCGTCATCCTGCAAGCCAGCGCTGGCGCCCGCAAGTACGCGGGCGAGCCCTTCATCAAACACCTGATTCAAGCCGCCTGCGAGGCCTACCCAGACATTCCGCTGGTCATGCACCAGGACCACGGCACCAGCGTCAAGATCTGTGAAGGCGCTATTGGATTGGGCTTTGGCTCGGTCATGATGGACGGCTCCCTGATGGAAGATGGTAAGACCCCCGCCAGCTTTGAGTACAACGTGGAGGTGACCCGCAAGGTCGTTGCCATGGCGCACCAGAGCGGCGTTACGGTGGAAGGTGAGCTCGGTTGCCTGGGCAATCTGGAAACCGGTGAAGCGGGCGAAGAAGATGGCATTGGCGCAGTGGGCAAGTTGGACCACAGCCAGATGCTGACCGACCCGGAAGAAGCCGCCACTTTCGTCAAGGCCACCCAACTCGACGCACTGGCCATCGCCATTGGCACCAGCCACGGCGCGTACAAGTTCAGCCGTAAGCCCACCGGTGACATTTTGGCGATCAGCCGCGTCAAGGAAATCCACGCGCGCATCCCCAATACCCACCTGGTGATGCACGGCTCCAGCAGCGTGCCGCAAGACCTTCTGGACATCATCAATCAGTATGGTGGCAAGATGAAGCAGACCTATGGCGTCCCCGTGGAAGAGATTCAGGAAGCCATCAAACACGGCGTTCGCAAGATCAACATTGATACCGACATCCGCATGGCGATGACTGGTGCAGTACGCAAGTTTCTGTTTGAGAACCCCGACAAGTTCGACGCGCGCGAATGGCTCAAGCCCGCTCGCGAGGCTGCCAAAGCGGTGGCCAAAGCCCGCTATTTGCAGTTTGGCTGCGAAGGCCAAGGCAGCAAGATCAAGGGCGACACCTTGAGCCTGATGGCAGTTCGGTACGCCAAGGGCGAGTTATCCCAAGTGGTGCAGTAATTAGGCCCCGACCTTGCGATAATTGCAGGCTCACCGTCCCGCTTCAGGCTGGGCGGTGAGCCTTTTTACTTTTAGATGCCATGACCAACTCCCTGCACACCTCCACTCTCGGCTCCCTCACCCTGCTGGCACGCGGCAAAGTGCGTGACAACTACGCCGTGGGCGATGACCGTATCCTGATGGTGGCCAGCGACCGCTTGAGTGCGTTTGACGTGATCATGGGCGAAGCTATTCCAGGCAAAGGCAAGCTGCTCACCCAAATGGCGTTGTTCTGGTTTGACAAGCTCGGCCCCAAGGGCGCGAATATTTGCCCCATCCACCTGACGGGCGATGCGCCTGAGAGTGCGGTCACCGCAGCCGAAGTGCCCCAGGTCGAAGGCCGCTCCATGCTGGTCAAGCGCCTGAAACCTTTGCCAGTCGAGGCGGTGGTGCGTGGTTATCTGGCCGGCAGCGGCTGGAAGGAATACCAGGAGAACAGTGCCGTGTGTGGTGTCAAGCTGCCGGCCGGCCTGAAGAACGCCTCCAAGTTGCCCGAGCCGATCTACACACCGGCTGCCAAAGCCGCTGTGGGCGACCACGACGAAAACATCACGTTTGAGAAAACCGTGGAAATGATTGGCCTGGACCTGGCCACCCGCATTCGTGATATCAGTATCCTGATTTACAAAACCGCTGCCGAGTTTGCGTTGACCAAGGGCATCATCATTGCCGACACCAAGTTTGAGTTTGGCCTGGATACTGACGGCACGCTCACGCTGATGGACGAGGTGCTCACACCCGATTCCAGCCGCTTCTGGCCCTCCGAGAGTTACCAAGAGGGTACCAATCCGCCCAGCTACGACAAACAGTTTGTGCGCGACTGGCTGGAGCAGGCGCTGGTAGACGGCAAGCCTTGGAGCAAAACACCTCCCGCGCCGCGTGTGCCCGATGCCGTGATTGCCAAGACCGCCGCAAAATACCAGGAAGCGTTGGAGCGACTGACCGCTTGACCGGCCGTGCGGCCGCACCCATACTGCGGCCAATCAACTGCCCAAGCACCGTGACTGACCAACCCGATAACGTTGCACCCGTAGCATCCATTGCCTACCTGTCCGCACCGCAGAAAGATCTGGCGGCGTGGCTGCACTACTTGAGCCAGACCGACATCCCCATTCTTGCGGAAACAGCGGTGGCACTGGAAGCGCTGCGCACCAAAGAAGACGACGTCGATGCCAGCGAACTGGCCGCCCTGATTGACAGCGACCCCCTGATGACGGTCAAGTTCATGGCCTACGTTGCCACCAAACGGCGCACGGGCGACAACACCGAAACCGAGACCGTGATCAGTTCGCTGGTGATGACCGGTGTCGGCCCCTTTTTCAAAAACTTTGGTCTACAGCCTACCGTGCAAAACCAGTTGCATGACCAGCCGTTGGCCTTGCAGGGTTTGCTGGCGCTGCTGCAGCGCGCCAAAAACGCGGCGCACTTTGCCATGGCCTTTGCGGTGCACCGGGGCGACACCGATGCCGCAGTGATTCACCAGGCAGCGTATCTGCATGATTTTGCGGAGATGCTGATGTGGTGCCTTGCGCCCACACTGGCCCTGGAAATACAGGCCATGCAGCTCGCCAATCCCACGCTGCGCTCCGCCAGCCTGCAACGCTTTGTCTACAACGTGGAGCTGGACGACTTGCGCCAAGCGCTCATGACGCTGTGGCGTTTGCCGGGCTTGCTGGTGCGCATCTCCGACGGCAAGCACCCGGACCACCCCAGCGTACGCAACGTCAGTCTGGCAGTCCGCCTGGCGCGCCACACCGAGCATGGCTGGGAGAACTCAGCCATGCCCGACGACATCAATGACATTGCCATTTTGCTCAACGCCGCACCCCGCGTGGCGCTGGCGTTTTTGCACAAAGTGGCGCTGCCCGTGGAGTCCGGCGCTGGCGCTGACGATGCGCCTGCGGAGGCTACTGCGTAGCGGCCTCAATCCGGGTGACCAGCAAGGCACCCTCGCTTTGGATCGCTTCAAAGCGCACCCGCGTTCCCACTTTGACCTGCTCTAGCAAAGCCGGGTCACGGACCTGAAACACCATGGTCATGGGCGGCATGTCCAGACTTTTAATTTCCCCGTGTTTGATGGTGATTTTTTGCGCCGTCTTGTCGATTCTGCGGACTTCTCCGTCCGTCAGATCGGCGGTGGTTTGGGCCAGTGTGCTGAAGGACAGCAAAGCCAGCGTGAGCAGAGTGCCTGCGGCACGGTTGAATGAAGTGAATGCCGTCATGCGGGTCTCCCTATCGGTAACTTTGAAACACGGTGGTGCTGCCGTTTTTGGCAAGTACCAGCACGTCAAA
>JBEEJM010000217.1:0-5933 GCA_041169205.1 Pseudomonadota bacterium
ACCCGCAAGCTCAAGCGCAGCAGCCAAAGCCTGTGGCTGCTGTGGGTGCAGCGCGCGGACGGTGCGGTGTGGCTGGCCAAGCGACCGGTGCCGGGCGTGTGGGCGGGTCTGCAGTGCTTTCCCCTGTTTGACAGTGAAGACGCGTTGCGCGCGACCTTGCCGGAGCAGACTGGCAAGAGCCTGCACATGCTGCCGACGTTTACCCATGTACTCACGCATAAAGACCTATTTATGCATGTAGCCCGCGTGGATAGTGCGCAAGCAGCTATTAATTTAGGAGTAAATCTAGGAGTGGGGGCGTGGTTTCTTCCCGCCGGGTGGGCTGCTGCGGGCTTGCCTGCCCCAGTGCGAAAACTGCTTGAGAGTGCTTAAGGCACTGACGCTTACAGCGCGTCCATCTCGCGGTGGCGTTTGAGTGTGGTCCAGTCGGCGCTGAACTGTTGTGCCAACCGCTCCACCAGATAGACCGACCGGTGCTGTCCGCCCGTGCAGCCAATGGCCACGGTGACGTAGCTTCGGTGGTCGCGTGCCAGCGCATCCATCCAGTTGTCCAGAAAGTGGGTGATGTGTTGCAGCATTAAATCCACCTCGGCCTGGCCTTCCAGAAAATCAATCACGGGCTGGTCGCGGCCGGTCAGGTGCTTGAGGTCAGGTTCGTAGTGCGGGTTGGGCAGCATGCGCACGTCAAACACGTAGTCGGCATCGGTAGGCACCCCGCGTTTAAAAGCAAATGACTCAAACACCAGCGTGAGTTGCCCGCCCGGGGAAGACACCAAGTTCTTGACATAGCCCTGCAGCTGCGAGGGCCTAATGATGCTCGAATCTATCACATGGGCCTGCTCGCGCATGTCGGCCAGCAGTTCGCGCTCTAGCTCAATCGCATCGACCAGCGCGCGGTTGGCGTCGCGCTCGGAATGTCCGGACTCGTTTTGCGACAGCGGGTGCTTGCGCCGGGTTTCTGAATAGCGGCGCACCAGGGTATCGGTGGTGGCATCCAGAAACAGCGGTTTGACCACAATGCCCTGCTGGCGCAGCACCTCGAGTTGCTGGGGCACCAGCGGGAGCGATGTGGCACTGCGTACATCGATGGCAATCGCCAAGCGGTTGGCATTGTGTTTACGCTCCAGTTCCACAAAGGGCAGCAGCAGTTCGGGTGGCAGGTTGTCGACGCAGTAGAAACCGGCGTCTTCCAGCGCATGCAGTGCCACCGATTTACCCGAGCCGGACATGCCCGTGATGAGAACAATTTCCATCAGGTGCCCGCCTGCAACATCTCTTTGGCATGGGCCAGTGTGGTGCTTGAGAGCTTTTCGCCGCCCAGCATGCGGGCAATTTCGGCCACACGTTGTTCGCCCTGCGCGGCGCCTACGGTGCTGAGCGTTGTTTTGCCCTGCAATTGTTTGGAGACCACCAAATGGTGGTCGGCACAGGCAGCTACTTGCGGCAAATGGGTCACGGCAAGCACCTGGCGGTCTGCGCCCAGTTGCTGCATCAATCGACCCACGGTTTCTGCCACTGCGCCACCGACACCGGAATCCACCTCGTCAAAAATCAAGGTTTGTGCAGTGCCCAGCTGGCTGGTGGTCACCGCAATGGCCAGCGCCATGCGCGAGAGTTCGCCACCCGAGGCCACTTTGCCCACCGGGCGCGGTGTGCTGCCTGCGTGGCCTGCCGCCAAAAACACAATATCTTCCAGACCGCTTTGCATGGGCTGGACACTGGCTTCCAGCGCCACCTGAAATTGTCCGCCCTGCATGCCCAGGCCTTGCATGGCCTGGGTGATGGCACCCGCCAGCAGCGGTGCGGCTTTGGTGCGGGCTTTGCTGATGGCTTTTGCCTCTGCCAGATAGCGGGCTTGCGCCGCACGTTCCTGCGTTTGCAGGCCTTCTAAGTCCGATGCGGCATCGAGCGCTTTCAGCTCGGCTTTCCACGATGTCAAAAGCGCAGGCAACTCTTCGGGCGGGCGTTTGTAGCGCCGCGCGAGGCTCATCCATAGCGTCATGCGGGCATCGAGCTCGGCCAGGCGTGCGGGGTCGAGTTCGGTGTGGCGCGCGTAGCCACGCAAGGTGTGCACGGCGTCTTCCACTTGGGCGATAGCGGAGTGCAGCACATCGAGCGGGTTTTTGAATTCCGGCTCCAGGTGGGCCTGTGCCTGTAATTGCTGTAGCGCCTGGTTAAGGGGGCGCAGGGCATTGCTGTCGTCGTCTTCGAGCAAGGCAAGGCTGCTTTGCGCGGCGTCGAGCAGCGCCTGCCCGTTGGCCAGACGACTGTGGTGGGTATTGAGCTCGTTCCACTCATCGCTCTTGGGGGCGAGCTTTTCCAGTTCGCCAATTTGCCAGGCCAAGCGTTCGCGTTCGCGCTGCAAGGAATCTTGCGCATCGAGAGCGGTAGCCAAGGCACTTTGCGCTTGACGCCAATCGTTCCACACCGAAGTGAGTTTGCGGGTGTCCACCTGGGCGTAGGCGTCCAGCAGACCACGCACGGCGTCGGGCCGGGTCAGGCTTTGCCAGGCGTGTTGGCCGTGGATGTCCAGCAATTGTTCGCCCAGTGTGCGCAGCTGTTGCGCCGTCGCGGGGCTGCCATTGACCCAGGCGCGGCTCTTGCCCTGCGTGTCCACGGTGCGGCGCAGCAGCAAGGTGTCGCCTGCCTCAAACCCGGCTTCCTCTAGCGCGGCGTGCAGGCCAGGGGCCGAATCAAACTCCGCGCTCACGTCGGTGCGTGCCGCGCCTTCGCGAATCACGCCAGTGTCGGCCCGCGCACCAGTGACCAGCTGTAGTGCGTCAATCAGGATGGACTTGCCAGCGCCGGTTTCGCCGGTGAGCACCGTGAAGCCTGACTCCAAATCAAGCTCCAACTCGCTGACGATGACAAAGTCGCGCAGAACAATGCGTTTGAGGGCCATAACTCAGGCGACTCCTTCATTCCAGTGCATCTTGCCGCGCAGCGTATCGAAGTAGGTCCAGCCCTTGGGGTGCAAAAAGCGCACCTGGTGCTCGGAGCGTGTCACCACAATGCGGTCGCCGTGCATCAGCGAGGCCAGAGACTGCATGTCAAAGTTGGCGCTGGCATCGCGGCCTGCTACGATTTCGATAGCTATCTCCGCAGTGTTGGAGAGGACTATGGGCCTATTTGACAATGTATGCGGTGCAATCGGCACCATCACCCAGCCCGGAATGGAGGGGTGCAGCAAGGGACCGCCAGCCGACAGCGAGTAGGCCGTCGACCCCGTGGGGCTGGCAATGATCAGGCCATCGGCGCGCTGGTTCGCCACAAAGTGGCCGTCCACCTCGACGCGCAACTCCACCATGCCCGAAGTTGCCCCGCGGTTGACCACCACATCGTTCATGGCCAGGGCAGAAAACACCGAGCGGCCATCGCGCATCACGTGGCCCTGCATCAGGCTGCGGTCGTCGATTTCGTAATGGCCGGCCAACATCGGGCCCAGCGTGTTTTTGTATTGGTCAAACGGAATGTCGGTAATAAACCCCAGGCGCCCCTGGTTGATGCCAATCAGCGGCACTTTGTAGGGGGCTAACTGGCGGCCTATGCCCAGCATCGTGCCGTCACCCCCCACCACCAGACACAGGTCACAGTGGGTGCCAATGCCGTTCACATCCATGGTGGTGTAGTGGGTCAGGCCGATGTTGGTGGCGGTGTCGATCTCCATCACCACCTCACAGCCCTGGTCCATTAGGTAATGGGCGATCTCATCGAGGTAAGTGCGCGTGGAAGCGCCCGATACGCCGGAGCTGGTGGCCTGGTATTTGCCGATGAGCGCGACATGCCGGAATTTAGACTTCATTCTCAAATTACATCACTAAAATGTCCCGATGCTCGATGAACGTTCCAAGTTGTTGTTGAAAGCTCTGGTCGAGCGCTACATCGCCGATGGACAGCCCGTGGGCAGCCGCACCTTGTCCAAGGCCTCGGGAATGGAGCTGTCACCGGCAACCATTCGCAACGTGATGTCGGATCTGGAAGATATGGGCCTGATCGTCAGCCCACACACTTCGGCCGGTCGTATTCCCACCCCGCGCGGCTACCGCCTGTTTGTGGACACCATGCTCACGGTGCAGACCGGTCAGTTTTCCAGCCACAGCCTGGCACCTGACCAGCCGCAAAAAGTCCTCTCTAACGCGGCCAATTTGCTCTCCAACCTGTCGCAGTTTGTGGGCGTGGTGATCGCGCCGCGCCGCAGCTCGGCCTTTCGGCACATCGAGTTTTTGCGCCTGTCTGAAAAGCGCCTGTTGGTCATCATCGTCTCGCCCGACGGCGACGTGCAAAACCGGGTCATCTACACCGAGGTGGACTACACCGCGTCGCAGCTGGTAGAAGCCGCCAACTTTCTCAACACGCACTACGTGGGGCTGGAGATTGACCAGGTGCGTACGCGCCTGCAAAACGAGGTGGAGTCTTTGCGCTCAGAAATTGCCACGCTGATGCAGGCCGCGGTGACGGTGAGCTCGGAAGCGATTAACGAGACGCAAGACGATGTGGTGATATCGGGCGAGCGCAACTTGCTGTCGGTGTCTGATTTTTCCAGCGACATGGGCCATTTGCGCCGCGCGTTCGATCTGTTTGAGCAAAAAGCCCAGCTCATGCGGCTGCTGGACATTGCCGGGCAGGCCGAAGGCGTGCGCATCTTTATTGGCGGCGAGAGCAAGGTCGTACCTTTTGAAGACCTGTCCATCGTCAGCTCACCCTACGAGGTGGATGGCAAAGTGGTCGGCACCCTGGGCGTGATCGGCCCGACCCGCATGGCCTACGACCGCATGATCCAGATTGTGGACATCACCTCCAAGCTGGTGAGCAACGCGCTGAGCCACAACAAGTAAAGCCACAAGAAATACGGCCCCGCCGCCCATTACAATCCCACGCTGGTTCGGGCCGTTAGCTCAGTTGGTTAGAGCAGAGGACTCATAATCCTTTGGTCGAGTGTTCAAGTCACTCACGGCCTACCATTCAATCCCGCGTCAGCGATAGAAAGCCTGCTATTCAAAAGATAGCGGGCTTTTTTGTTCCGGTTTTAATATCCGCATGACTTCTTATCAAGTGATGCGATTTCTAACTTTTCATGGAAACGTCAACCTCGTTGTTGCGCAGTGACGGCAAGGCCCATTCTTTGATACTCAGAATTGTTGAATTAAAAATGACCGTTAGTTCAAAAATAATGAACTAAGGCATCAAGTAATTTGAAGTCTTTTGCGGGGTCTGCGGCCTAGACTTGGCGGCATGAATAGCTCCACCGTTTCCCCGAAGTACAGCCGCGTTGCCATTGCCTTGCACTGGCTGCTCGCACTCTCGCTGCTATCGATTTTTGTGGTGGGGGTCTATATGGCCGACCTGCCGTTTTCGCCCCAGCGCCTGAAGCTGTACAACTGGCACAAGTGGGCTGGCGTGTCCATTCTCATTCTGTCGGTGCTGCGCCTGCTCTGGCGTGCAACGCACACCCCGCCCGCATTGCCCGCCAAAGTGGTGAACAGCATGCCAGCTTGGCAAATGGCCGCCTACCACGCTACCCATGGTCTGTTGTACGCGCTGTTTTTCATCGTGCCGCTGGTGGGCTGGGCGTATAGCTCGGCGGCCGGTTTCCCTATTGTGTTGTTCGGCGTGTTGCCTCTGCCGGACTTTGTGTCCGCAGACAAAGCACTGGCCGAGCTGATCAAGCCCTGGCACGAAATCAGCGCGTTTGCCATGGCGGGCCTGGCCCTGCTGCACATGGCCGCCGCACTCAAACACCATTTTGTGGACCGTGACGGGCTGTTGCAGCGCATGGTGCCCGCACTCAGCGGCCAGTAATCACCACCACCGAATTTCATACCGAAAGTAAGTCGATGACCTTTATCAAAATTTTGACGGTTTCTCTGCTGAGCGCCAGTGCGCTGTGTGCGGCAACTGCACATGCTGACCAGAAACTGCTGCCGTTACAGAGC
>JBEEJM010000218.1:0-15759 GCA_041169205.1 Pseudomonadota bacterium
AGGTTTCTTTCAACCCATCGAGTAAGCCATGACCAATAAAAAACCTGCATACAAGCGGATTCTTTTGAAGCTGTCGGGCGAAGCCTTGATGGGTGACGATCAATTTGGCATCAATCGTGACACCATCGTTCGCATGGTAGACGAGGTGGCCGAAGTCACACGTCTGGGTGTGGAAGTGGCCGTGGTCATTGGTGGCGGTAATATCTTTCGAGGCGTGGCCGGGGGCTCGGTCGGAATGGACCGCGCCACAGCTGACTACATGGGCATGTTGGCCACAGTGATGAACGCGTTGGCCCTGGGTGACACCATGAACAAGGCCGGTCTCATCGCCCGCGTCATGTCGGCAATCGCTATAGAGCAGGTTGTCGAACCGTATGTTCGTCCCAAGGCATTGCAATACTTGGAAGAGGGCAAGGTAGTGATTTTCGCCGCCGGAACAGGCAATCCGTTTTTTACCACAGATACCGCTGCGGCTTTGCGTGGGGCGGAAATTGGTGCGCAAATTGTGCTGAAGGCTACCAAGGTAGATGGCGTTTACAGCGCAGATCCCAAAAAGGATCCCCATGCGACGCGTTACACCGAAATTACGTTCGATGAAGCCATGTCCAAGAACTTGGGGATCATGGATGCGGCAGCATTTGCCTTGTGCCGAGATCAGAAGCTGCCTATCAAAGTTTTTTCAATCTTCAAGCACGGCGCGCTGAAGCGTGTTGTTATGGGCGAAGACGAGGGAACACTGGTTCACGTGTGAAGCAAATCATTGCGCTTTTAGAGCTTTTGAAGACACTGGGGTTTAATTATGGCTATTGATGAAATCAAGCAAAATCTTGAAACCAAGATGGACCTGTCCATTGCTTCTTTCAAGAATAACCTGACCAAAATCAGGACCGGTCGTGCCAATCCCGCCTTGCTCGACACCTTGCATATTGACTATTACGGGTCCATGGTGCCTATTAGCCAAGTTGCAAATTTGTCGCTGCTGGATTCTCGAACCATTGGAGTTCAGCCGTGGGAAAAAGGGATGGGCGCCAAAATTGAGAAAGCCATTCGTGAAAGCGATTTGGGTCTCAATCCCTCCAGTATGGGTGACCTTATTCGCGTGCCTATTCCCGCGATGTCGGAAGAGCGCCGCAAGGAGCTGACCAAAGTGGTCCGCGGTGAGGGTGAAGGGGCCAAAGTTGCTATTCGCAATCTGCGCCGGGATGCGAATGAAGGTGTAAAAAAGCTGGTCAAAGACAAGCTTGCATCGGAAGATGATCAGAAGCGCTCAGAAGCCGAAATTCAAAAGTTTACGGACAAGTACATCACGGAAGTTGATCGCCTGATCGCATCCAAAGAGCAGGACCTCATGGTCGTTTGATTACGCCACGCGTCGTTAACTTCATGACGGTATCCTCGCAGAACGTACCGCACCACATCGCCTTGGTGATGGATGGAAATGGGCGTTGGGCCTCCAAGCGGTTCTTGCCCAGAATCGCGGGGCATAGACAAGGGGTTGAAAGCCTCAAGCGACTGGTGAAAGCCAGCGTGCAGCGCGGTATTAAGGTGCTCACCGTCTTTGCCTTTTCTTCTGAAAATTGGAGTCGTCCTGCGGATGAAGTGTCCGGACTAATGGACATTCTGGCTATGGCCTTGGCCAGAGAAGTTTCTCAACTTCAACGCGATGGTGTTCGACTGCACTTCATCGGTTCTCGCGAAGGCTTGTCTGAGCGTGTTTCGCGTGGTTTGGATGAAGCCGAGTTGGCAACGCGGACCAATTCGACATTGACGCTCAACGTATGTTTCAACTACGGTGGGCGTTGGGATATTGTGCAAGCAGCCTCTACCCTGGCCAAAGCAGGTGAGGTGATTACAGAGCAGACTTTGAGCGCTGCATTGTCTACCGCACTGTCTGGCGATCCTGATTTGATCATCCGTACGGGTGGCGAGTACCGTTTAAGCAACTTTTTGCTGTGGCAAGCGGCCTATGCAGAAATGCATTTTTCGGACTTGCTTTGGCCAGACTTTGATGAGGCGGCACTGGATGCGGCCCTTATCGATTACGTGTCACGTGAACGGCGGTTCGGGATGACCTCCGCGCAAGTGGCTACACACGCTGCCGGCCCAACATAAAAAGGAGCATGCCATGCTCAGACAAAGAATTATCACGGCGCTGTTGATGCTGGCGATTTTGCTTCCAACCGTCTTTTACCCGTCTCCGGTGCCGTTCGGCGTCGTTGCTTTGGTTCTGATTGCCGCAGGCGCGTGGGAATGGGCGCGGATGAATCAGACTTCCTTTGGCACGGCTGTCGCGTTCGGCGGATTGTGCGCAGTGTTGAGTGGTGCAGCATGGTGGGCGGGATGGTTGCAGGCGCCCATGCGCGGCTTGTGGCTTGCGGTAGGTTGTGGCTGGGTGTTACTGGGCGTGCTGCTGCTGCGCGCGGGCGTTTGCGCGTGGACTCCTGTGCCGAAGTCGGTTCGTTTGATCGGCGGTCTTGTGGCCTTATGGACAGCCTGGCTGGCCGTCGCGCAGGCGAGAACCATAGGCATTAACTTTCTGTTTTCGGTGCTGGTGCTGGTATGGGTTGCCGACATCTTTGCCTATTTTGCAGGGCGTACCTGGGGGGGCAAGATTTTCGCCCGAAAGCTGGCACCCAGTATCAGCCCTGGCAAGACCTGGGAAGGTGCGCTCGGCGGCATGCTGGGTGTGCTGGTTGTTGCTTTTGTTTGGCGTTGGGCTGACACCGCATTCGCTGCTGACTCCATGAGTCTATACAGCCTATTGTGGAGCCGTGGAGCCATCGTGATGGTTGTTGCCGTCATGTTCATGGCCGCGATGAGTGTGGTGGGTGATTTGGTGGAGTCCCTGTTTAAACGCAGTGCAGGTGTCAAGGACAGTAGCACCTTGTTGCCTGGACATGGCGGGGTTTTGGACCGCGTTGACGCGTTGTTGCCCATATTGCCATTGGCCATGATGTTGAGTACCGTATGACCGCTAATAAGCAGCGTTTGGTCGTGCTGGGTTCGACCGGGTCTATTGGCGCCAACACCCTGGACGTGGTGGAGCGTCACGCCGATCTTTTCGAAGTTTTTGCCCTGACCGCGGCAACCCGTGTTGACGCACTGTTGGCGCAATGTGTCCGGCACAAGCCTACGTTTGCCGTGATGGCTGACGAAGTGCACGGCAAGGTACTTCAGCGGCAATGTGCAGCATTGGACCTACCAACCCAAGTGCTTTGGGGCGCAGGTGCCATTGAAATGGTCGCGGGGCACGAGTTGGTTGATGTCGTGATGGCTGCCATTGTGGGCGCTGCCGGGTTGGGGCCCTGTATGGCCGCGGCCCGTACTGGTAAGCGCTTGTTGCTGGCGAACAAGGAAGCGCTGGTCGTGGGCGGGCAACTCTTCATGGACACTGTGTCGGCAGCGGGTGCTGTGCTCCTGCCGATTGACAGCGAACACTCTGCCATTTTTCAGTCTTTGCCGGACGACCGCACTTCGTGGGCGTCGCAGGTGGACAAAATCATTCTTACTGCATCCGGTGGTCCTTTTCGCACATGGGAACCATCACGCCTGCAGAGCGTCACGCCTGAGCAGGCCTGCGCGCACCCCAACTGGGTAATGGGTAGAAAAATTTCGGTAGATTCGGCCACCATGATGAATAAAGCCCTCGAAGTCATTGAGGCCCGATATTTGTTTGGTCTGGCGCCCGAAAAAATTGAGGTGGTGATCCATCCCCAGAGTGTGATCCATTCCATGGTGCAGTATGTGGACAACTCCGTAGTGGCTCAACTGGGCACGCCTGATATGCGGGGCCCCATTGCCTACGGGCTGTCCTGGCCGCATCGCATTGAATCTGGTGCCGCTGCATTGGACTTCTCAACCATGTCGTCTTTGACATTTGAAACTTTTGACGATGCGGGCCACAAAGCACGGTTTCCTGGCTTGGGCTTGGCTTGGCAGGTGCTCAACGGTGCGGCAGGCAGCCCCGCAGTTTTGAACGCGGCGAATGAAGTCGCCGTAGCGGCATTTCTGGACAAGCGCATTCGGTTTGACCAGATTCATCACGTCAATGTCCAAACACTGGCGTCGGTTGTGCCGCACGAGCCTGCGTCACTGGGAGATTTGTTGGCATTGGATGCCGAGTCCCGTAGTGTCGCGAGTTCTGTAGTTTCTCAACTGGCCGTCTGACCTGACCGGAATATCGTGCTTCTGACGTTTGTCGCCTTCGTATTCGCAATTGGCATTCTGGTGGCCGTGCACGAGTGGGGGCACTTTATTGTTGCCAAACTGTGTGGCGTCAAGGTGCTGCGGTTTTCCGTGGGTTTGGGGCCGCGGCTGTTGGGGTGGACTTCTAAGCGATCCGGCACGGAATATGTCTTCTGCGTGCTGCCCTTTGGGGGCTACGTCAAGATGCTTGACGAACGCGAAGGGGATGTCGCCTCCCAAGAGCGTCAACAGGCGTTTAATTTGAAACCGCTGCGATTGCGGGCTGCCATCGTTGCTGCGGGGCCCGCGACCAATCTGCTGTTTGCTATTGCGCTGTACGCTTTGGTTAATTGGTCTGGTACCGAACAAGCGCAGGCGATCGTATCTAAGCCGCTGGTTGGCTCTGTAGCAGCCCAAGCAGGCTTTTTGGGTGGAGAGGCCATTCGCCAAGTGGCGGTGGACCAAGACGAGCCAGAGGCAGTTGCATCTTTTGATGATTTTCGTTGGCGATTGGCCCGTGCAGCCTTGAGTAAACGTGATCTCACGGTCATTTACGACGTTGGCTCAATATCTGGCCGACGCACATTGCTCCCCTTAAGCGGTATGGATGTACGCCAAGCCGACGCGGTATTGTTTCGCTCTATTGGATTTGCAAGCCCCTATACCGTCGCCCGTTTGGGCGATCTTTCTGAGGCCGGTGCTGCCCGTAACGCAGGCTTGCTGACTGGAGATTTTGTGTTGCAAGTGGACCAAACACCCATCATGGATGCCGGCCAACTGCGTGAACTCATACGGCAATCCGTCAAAGATGGTGCTATTGCGCCCCAGCGTTGGTTGGTGGAGCGCTCTGGCGCCAAGAGGGTCATCTTGGTTCAGCCCAAACTGGAAACCGACGGTGGCTTGCCTATTGGCAGGGTAGGGGCCGTTGTCGGCTCGCCCCCTTCCATGGTGACGGTACGCTATGGCTTTGTAGAAGGGTTAGAGCGCGCTGTCAGCCGCACATGGGAAGTGTCTGTACTTACGTTGCGGATGATGGGGCAAATTTTGGTGGGCGAAGCCTCGCTAAAGAACTTGAGTGGCCCCATCACGATTGCGGACTATGCGGGCAAATCCGCTGCTTTGGGGCTCTCGCAGTTCACGGTGTTTCTGGCGCTGATCAGCATCAGTTTGGGGGTGCTTAACCTCTTGCCCCTGCCCGTATTGGATGGGGGGCACCTGATGTATTATCTTTGGGAGTCGGTGACCGGGCAGCCTGTCAATGAGGCCTGGGAAGGGCGTTTGCAGAAGGTCGGACTCGTTGTATTAATGATGATGATGTCGGTCGCGCTCTTTAACGATGTTTATCGTCTGGTGGGCTGACAGGGCCGTGTCCTGCGGCAGTATTTCAGACCAATGATTTGGACAACCATGCAATTCAACCGTGTTTTTCTTCGCAGTGTTTTGGGCACTATTTCTCTCGGCATCGCTGCCCACGCCGCATGGGCTTTGGAGCCATTCCAGGTGCGCGATATCCGCGTAGAAGGTCTACAGCGCGTTGAAGCGGGGACCATTTTTGCTTCCATCCCCGTCAAGGTGGGCGACACCTACAGCGACGAAAAAGCAGCGGCCTCTATTCGCTCCTTGTTTTCCTTGGGTCTGTTCAAGGATGTGCGCATTGAAGCCAATGGCGGTGTGTTGGTGGTGATTGTCGAAGAGCGCCCCAGTATTGCAGAGGTCGATTTTTCGGGCACCAAAGAGTTTGACAAAGACACCTTAAAACGCGCCTTGCGCGACATTGGTTTGACCGATGGCAGGCCTTTTGACAAAGCCTTGGTAGACCGTGCGGAGCAGGAACTCAAGCGGCAATATATCAACCGCAGCATGTATGCCACGGAAGTGATCACCACCGTGACCCCCGTAGAACGCAACCGGGTCAATTTGAGTTTTGCGGTTGTCGAAGGGGATACCGCCAAGATCAACGACATTCGCATTGTGGGTAGCAAAGCTTTTTCAAGTGAGACCTTGTTGGGGCTGTTTGACCAGGACACTGGCGGCTGGTTGAGTTGGTATACCAAATCGAATCGGTATTCACGCACCAAACTCAATGCGGATATTGAAACCCTCAAGTCCTACTACCTGACGCGTGGATACCTGGAATTCAAAGTCGACTCGACGCAGGTTGCCATCGCGCCTGACAAGCAAGGCATTGCTATCACCGTCAATGTGACCGAGGGAGAGCGGTTTGTGGTGTCACGTGTCAAGCTGGCGGGCAACTATCTGGGCAAAGACGAAGAGTTCCAGTCGCTAATCGCCATCAAGGCAGGCGAGCCCTACAACGTCGATCAAGTGACACAGACCACCAAAGCATTCACGGATTATTTCGGAAACTTTGGCTTTGCATTTGCCAGGGCCGAGGCCCGCACGGCTATTGACCGTGTGAGCAATCGGGTGGAAATCACATTGCAGGCCGACCCATCCCGCCGCGCCTATGTGCGCCGTATCAATGTAGCCGGCAATGACCGCACCCGCGATGAAGTGATTCGCCGCGAATTTCGTCAACTCGAGGCAGCGTGGTACGACGGTGAAAAAATTCGCCAATCCCGTAACCGTGTAGATCGATTGGGATTTTTCAAAGAAGTGACGATGGAAACCCAGGAAGTTCCTGGATCTCCCGACCAGGTGGACTTGACGGTCAATGTATTGGAAAAGCCCACGGGCAGTATCAGTGTCGGTGCGGGCCTGTCGAGTTCCGAAGGTTTTGGCCTCACGTTTGGCTTCAAGCAGGAAAATGCTTTTGGTTCGGGTAGTTCGCTCGGAATTGAGCTCAACACCAGCAAATATAACCGTACGGTGGCGTTTAACACCACCAACCCTTACTTCACCGAAGACGGGGTTTCGCGCACCATTGATTTGTACCAACGGACATCCAAGCCTTACACCGATATCGACAGCTACGCACTTGAAACCTCGGGAGCCAGCATGCGTTTCGGCGTGCCCTTTACCGATGTGGACACCGTATTCTTCGGCGGCGGTGTAGAGCGCACCACGGTTGTTCCGGGCACTCTGTTGCCAGCGGTGTACCAGGATTTCGCCAACCAGTTCGGCTACTCCGCCAACTCTGTCCCCTTGACGGTGGGTTGGGCCCGAGATACCCGAGACAGCGCCTTGGTACCTAGCACCGGAAAAGTCATGCGTGCATCGGGCGAGTGGAGCGTAGCGGGTGATCTGCGCTATGTGCGTGGCACCTTGCAATACCAGCAGTTCTTCCCTATTTCTCGCAAAGTGACCGCGGCCGTCAACGGTGAGCTCTCCTTGGGTGCGGGCACCACCGATTTGTCCTACCCGGTGTTTAAGAACTATTACTCAGGTGGTTTGGGCTCCGTGCGCGGATTTGAGCAAGGTAGTTTGACCACGGGAGCCCAGCGCGCAGCAGGGTTGATTGCGACCGGCGGCTCCAAAAAAATCAACTTCAACGCCGAGTTGTTATCACCGCTCCCGGGTGGCGGCAATGACCGCACGTTGCGTATGTACGGTTTTTTTGACGCGGGTGGTATCTTCGGCGCGGATGAGGCTATCCAGATCGGTGACCTGCGGACTTCGGTTGGTGTGGGTATCAGCTGGATTTCACCGGTGGGGCCGCTGCGACTGGCATTTGCCAAGCCGCTGAGCAAGTTCGATGGCGATAAAATTCAGACCATGCAATTTCAAATTGGAACCACTTTCTAATGAAGACTCTTAAAACATCCTTGTGTGCGGGTCTCTTGCTCGCCGTGTGCGCTGTCGGCGCGATGGCGCAGGAATCTCGAGTTGGCTATGTGAACACCCAGCGCATCACAGCAGAGTCGGGGCCGGCCAAGACTGCGCAGGCGAAGCTGGAGCAAGAGTTTTCCAAACGCCAAAAAGAGCTCACCGATAGCCAGGTCTCACTCAAGTCGTTTAGTGACAAGTTCGAGCGCGATGCCCCCACGCTGACCGAGACCCAGCGCGTTGCACGCCAAAAAGAATTTGCCGAGCTGAACCGCGACTTTCAACGCAAACAGCGTGAGTTTCAAGAAGACCTGAACGGTCGCCGTAACGAAGAGTTGCAGCAGGTGCTGGACAAGGCCAACAAAGCTGTCAAGCAAGTGGCGGATGCCGAAAAGTATGACCTGATCGTGCAAGAGGTGGTCTACACCAACGGCAAGCACGACATTACCGACAAGGTGCTCAAGATTCTCAACGCGGTTGCCAAGTAATTCTTGGAGTCTCTGGTGGCGGGCGTACACATCCCCCTGGCTGAGGTTGTCAGTGCGTTAGGGGGCGAGCTCCTTGGCGATCAGGGTCTGGTGCTGACCGGTATTGCTTCACTAGAGTCTGCGGGCCCGGGAGACATCAGCTTCCTGAGCAACCCCAAATACCAGCAGCAACTGCAATCATCCCGTGCGGCGTGCGTGATTGTGGGCCCCGCCATGCGCGATGTGGCCGTGGCGCGCGGACCCTGCATCGTTGCAGAGCAACCCTATTTGTATTTTGCCCGTCTGACCCAACTCTGGAAGCGTAAGCAGTCCCAGCATGCGACACCTCTTATTCACCCCAGCGCGGTAATTGATGCTGAGGCTCAGGTGCATCCAACGGCGTCGGTGGGTGCCCTGTGTGTGGTGGAGCGGGGTGCGCGCATTGGTGCGGGCACGGTGCTCAAGTCGCGGGTCACCCTTGGGGAAAACTGCCTCATTGGTGAGCGTTGCATCGTGCATTCGGGTGTGGTCATTGGTGCCGATGGTTTCGGTTTTGCCCCGAATGGAGACACCTGGGAAAAGATTGAACAACTGGGTGCTGTTGTGGTGGGCAACGACGTTGAGATTGGTGCCAACACCTGCATCGACCGAGGAGCCTTACAAGACACGGTGATTGAAGACGGTGTCAAGCTCGACAACCTCATTCAAATTGGCCACAACGTGCGCGTAGGTCGCAACACCGCCATGGCGGGCTGTGTGGGCGTGGCGGGCACGGCCACCATCGGCCCCAACTGCACGGTGGGTGGCGGTGCCATCATTCTGGGGCATTTGACCTTGGGTGCGAATGTGAATATTTCTGCTGCCACCGTTGTTAGCCGGTCGATTCTCAAAGCCGGCCACTACACCGGCATGTTCCCGATTGACGACAATGCGTCGTGGGAGCGCAATGCGGCAACCTTGAAACAACTGCACAGCCTGCGTGACCGAATTAAAACTTTAGAAAAAGAGCTCAAAAAATGATGGATATCCACAAAATTCTCAAGCAACTCCCGCACCGCTATCCATTCCTGTTGGTGGACCGTGTCCTGGAAATCGACAAGGGTAAAACCATCAAGGCGTTGAAGAACGTCACCATCAATGAGCCATTTTTTGTAGGCCATTTTCCGCACCGGCCCGTCATGCCGGGCGTGTTAATGCTCGAAGCCCTGGCGCAAGCGGCCGCGTTGTTGGCCTTTGATACGCTGGGCACCTCCCCCAATGACGAGATGGTGTATTACTTTGCAGGGATCGACGGAGCGCGTTTCAAACGCCCTGTTGAGCCGGGCGATCAACTGACGCTGAATGTGGAATTGCTGCGCATGAAGGCCGGCATCTTCAAGTTCAAAGGCAACGCCATGGTCGGGACGGAGTTGGCTTGCGAAGCAGAGTTAACCTGCGCCATGCGCGCCATTGCCTGACCCGCGCGGCACCGTGAGCAACATCCATTCCACTGCCGTGATTGAGCCCGGCGCCGAGATCGACCCGTCTGTCACCATTGGGCCGTACACGGTGATTGGCCCGCACGTCAAAATCGGGGCAGGCACCACCGTGGGGCCGCACTGTGTGATCGAAGGCCACACCACCATTGGGCGCGATAACCGCATTTTTCAGTTCAACTCGTTAGGCGCGATTCCGCAAGACAAAAAGTACGCCGGTGAACCCTGCGAACTCATTATTGGCGACCGCAACACCATTCGCGAGTTTTGTACCTTCAACATCGGCTCACCGGGTGACGTGGGCGTGACCCGCATTGGCAATGACAACTGGGTCATGGCCTATGTGCATCTGGCGCACGACTGCCAAGTCGGCAACCACACCATATTTGCCAACAACTCGCAGCTGGCGGGCCACGTGCATGTGGACGATTGGGTCATCTTGGGCGGTTTTACCGTGGTGCACCAGTTTGTGCGTTTGGGTGCGCACAGCATGACCGCCATGTGTTCACTGCTGTTTGCTGACTTGCCACCGTTCGTCATGTGCCAGGGCCAACCGGCTGCCGCGCGCTCGATGAACTTTGAAGGACTGCGCCGCCGAGGCTGGACGCCCGAGCGTATTTCTGGCATTAAAGCGATTCATAAAGCGCTGTACCGCGATGACCTGACGCTAGACCAAGCCAAAGCCCGCATTGCCGAGATGCCTGCCGCGCAGCCCGCAACCTCGCCCGATGTGGCCATGATGCTGTCTTTCCTGGAAAACACCTCAGCCCAGCGCGGCATCGTTCGCTGATATGTCCGACGGGAGCCGCACCGGGTCGCCACAGGGTGCGGAGCCCACTTTTGCTCTCGTCGCTGGTGAAGCCTCGGGCGATTTGCTCGCCGGGCTTTTGCTAGCGGGCATGAAGAACCGCTGGCCAGCCATGCGCTCAAACGGCATTGGCGGCCCGCAGATGGCACGCCATGGCTTTGACGCCTGGTGGCCGCACCACAAGTTGTCGGTGCATGGGTTTAGCTGGGAGTTGTTGCGCCGCTACCGCGAGATTGTGGGCATCCGTAGGCAGCTCAAAGAACGCTTACTTGTGCAAAAACCAGATGTGTTTATCGGCGTAGACGCCCCCGACTTCAATCTGCACCTGGAAGCCAACCTCAAAGCCGCTGGCATCAAGACAGTGCATTTTGTGTCGCCCTCGGTCTGGGCTTGGCGCGCAGAGCGGCTGGCCAAAATCCACCGCAGTGCCGACCACGTGCTGTGCATTTTTCCGTTTGAGCCCGCGCTGTTGGCCGCACACGGCATTGCTGCCACCTATGTGGGCCACCCGATTGCCAACGTCATTCCCATGATCCCGGACAAAGCCGCGGCGCGCAAAAGCCTGGGGCTGGCGGATGCGGACACGGTGGTGGCCATCCTGCCAGGCAGCCGCTTAGGCGAGATCAACCACCTCGCTTTAAGGTTCTTTCGGGCTGCAGCCCTCGTACAGTCTGCGCAGCCAGCTATCAAATTTATAGTGCCTGCAGTGCCCGGTTTGCAAGCGGAGATCGAATCCATTGCCCGTCAGAGCGGCATGGCGGCCAGCTTGCACATCATCTCCGGCCAGTCACATACCGCGTTGGCGGCCTGCGACGTCACCCTGATCGCCAGCGGTACGGCCACGCTGGAGGCTGCGCTGTTCAAGCGCCCCATGGTCATTGCGTACCACATGGGTTGGGTGTCGTGGCAGCTCATGCGCCGCAAGCGCTTGCAGCCCTGGGTTGGTCTGCCCAACATTTTGTGCCGCGACTTTGTGGTGCCCGAGCTACTGCAAGATGCTGCCACGCCCGAGGCGCTGGCCCATGGCGTGCTGAATTGGCTCGACAGCATGCAGCGCAACCCTGCGAAAATAGCCGCACTTCAAGAAACCTTTACCGCGCTGCACCACACGCTGCAGCGCGACACCGCCACCCTTGCCACCGATGCCATCGAAAAAGTCCTCCAAGACCAAAGTGCCCCTTAAAGCACCGCCCACCCAGCAAGTTGCCTTTGTGTGGGACTTGCCCGGCCTGATGGCGGGGGTGGACGAAGCCGGGCGTGGCCCGCTAGCCGGGCCCGTTGTGGCGGCGGCCGTGATTCTGGACGACATGAATCCCATCAAAGGCCTGGCCGACTCCAAAAAGCTCACGCCCGCGCGCCGCGAAAAGCTGTACGACGAAATCCGCGCCAAAGCCCTGTGCTGCTCCATCGCCCAGGCCAGCGTGGAAGAGATTGACGAAATCAACATCCTGCAAGCCACGCTCCTGGCCATGCGCCGCGCCGTGGAGGGCCTGCGCCTCAAGCCCGCCAAAGTGCTGGTCGACGGCAACCAACTGCCGCGCCTGGACGTGCTGGCCGAGGCCATCGTTAGGGGCGATGCCACGGTGCCTGCCATTTCGGCCGCGTCCATCCTGGCCAAAGTCACCCGTGACCGCTGGTGCGCCGAGCTGGACGCGCAGTACCCGCAATACGGCTTCGCCGGCCACAAAGGCTACGGTACTGCCGAGCACCTGGCCGCCCTGCAAAAGCACGGCGCTTGCCCCGAGCACCGCAAAACCTTCAGTCCGGTGACGCAGGTTCTGGCCCGCACACAGACCCTTGTTCCGGCCCTTGTTCAGGCCTGACCCCGTGATGAACGAAATTGCCCACATCACCTCGCGCGACAACCCGCTGCTCAAAGCGCTGCGCAAGGTCGCCCAAGACAACACCGCCTACCGCAAGGCGGGCCGCTTTTGGGTCGAGGGCGACCACCTGTGCAGCGCCGCACTGGCGCGCGGCGTGAAGCCTGCTGTGGCTGTGTATTCGGAGTCATATCGGCCTCTAGCCCCCGTGGAATATGCGCAGGCAGCTATTAAAAACATAGCAATCCCTGATGCTTTGTTCCGAGAACTGAGCGGGCTGGAGTCGCCTGCAAGCGTGGGTTTCGTGATTGACTTGCCTTCAGAGCTTGCTTTGCAGCCCTTGGCCGCCACCGTCATTCTGGATAGGGTGCAAGACGCTGGCAACGTGGGCTCCATCCTGCGCAGTGCCGGGGCGTTTGGGTTTCGGCAGGTGCTGGCGCTCAAGGGCACGGCAGCGTTGTGGAGCCCCAAAGTGCTGCGCGCCGGTATGGGCGTGCACTTCGGGCTGAACCTGCTCGAAGGCGTGACGCTGGACGATCTGCAAGCTCTGCAAGTGCCCATCGTCGTCACCAGCTCCCACCAGGGCGACCTGATTCAAGCCCTGCATCTACCGCACCCCTGCGCCTGGGCCATGGGCCACGAAGGGCAGGGCGTTTGCGCTGAGCTGATGCAGCGTGCCACGGTGCACGTGCGCATCGGCCAGCCGGGTGGAGAAGAGTCGCTCAACGTGGCAGCCGCAGCGGCCATCTGCTTGCACGCCAGCAGCCTGTCCCTAACTTGATCTGCCATGCCCGAACGTGTAGAAGGTACGGACATGACCGAAAAAGTGTTTGATCTGGAATTGAAGGTTCGTGACTACGAGTGCGACATGGACCATGTTGTCAACAACGCGGTTTATCTCCACTACTTGGAGCACGCGCGGCACGAGTTTCTTTTGGGGCTCGGCGTCCAGTTTGGCGAACTCTCGAAGCGGGGGATCAGTTTGGTGGTCACTCGGATTGAGGCTGACTTCAGGGCGTCATTGACCAGTGGCGACACCTTCTTCGTTCGAACTTCGCTTAACCGCAAGGGTCGTATTCGTCTTCAATTCAATCAGAGCATTTATCGCCTGCCAGACAAGCAACTCATGCTGAGCGCCGTGGTGACTGGAACGGCGTTGAATGAGCGAAAGCGACCTGAAATCCCTCCTGAACTTGATCGTGTACTGGGACCGGGAACGGCAGCTATTTGACAGCTCAGTTCGCTAGGTCCCCCCCTCGCTATCGGCGAAGAGCTCTACAAATAGCTGCCGAATCCACATGTTGGCAGGATCGCGATTGAACTTGGCATGCCAAAACAAGTTGATGGCAATATCGGGCAGGCTTGCCGGATGCGGTGAGGTGACCAGCCCAAACGGTGTTTCGCAGCGCTCAGCAAAGCGTTCTGGCAGCGTTGAGATGAGGTCTGTGGTTTGCAGTACGTGACCCACCGCAATGAAGTGCGGCAGCATCAGTCGCATCTTGCGTTTGATCCCCGCACGCTCCAGCAGTCCGTCCACCTCCCCGTGTCCTGTGTTCGCAGCCACGACCCCGACATGGTCCAGCTCTGTAAATTGTTGGAGCGTCATGGGTGATTTGGCCACCGGGTGCCCTTTGCGAAAGACGCACACATACTTGTGACGAAACAACCGCCGCTGAAAGAAGCCAGTCTGCAGGTTGGGCAATAGGCCAAGCGCCAAATCGACCGTGCCGGACTCCATGTCCTCCTTCAGATTCCCCGAGTTAGGTCGGACCGTACTCACTTGCACATTCGGTGCCACCTTGGACAAGGCAACCATCAGGGGCGGCATGAAGTACATCTCGCCAATGTCAGTCATCGCCAACTGGAAATTACGTGTGCTGGTGAGCGGGTCAAACGAGTCGCGCGTGGTGAGTGCCGTTTGCAGCGCGCCCAGTGCATAGATCACGGGTTCGGACAGATGCAGGGCATAAGGCGTGGGCTCCATACCGCGGGAGGTTCGCAAAAATAACTCGTCTTGCAGCACAGCGCGCAGGCGCTTGAGTGCATTGCTGACAGCAGGCTGCGTCAAACCCAGCTTCTCCGCCGCTTTGGACACACTGCGGTCCAGCAGCAGTTGGTTAAAGACCACCAGCAGATTCAGGTCAATTTCGCGCAGATCCATATATCACCTCACTATTCACAACGGTGATTTTATCTATTGGCTTGGCTTTATCGACTTATAGGGCACATGTCTTCAAAATCGCTGCAAACAGGAGACAAAGGCCTCAGCCTTCAAAACATGGAACTCGTCGTCGAACCTCTCAATGTGCGTCTGAACGTGGACAGCGGAAGCAATCTGCTCGACGTGCTCAGGGCTAACCAATTACCGATCTCCTACAGCTGCATGTCGGGACGTTGCGGCACCTGCCGCTGCCGGGTAGTGTCCGGCCATGTGCGTAATAGCGGACCGGAAGCCGGACGCCCCCAGAGCGGTAAAGACGACTACGTGCTGGCCTGCCAAGCCGTACTGACCGACAACTGCACCATCGAGTTGCCGGAGGTGGACGAGGTCGTGGTGCACACCGCTCGCATTGTGAAGGGCACGGTCACCGCCATCGAAGAGGCCACGCATGACATCCGCCGCATCCGGGTCAAATTGGCCAAGCCGATTCAATTCAGCGCCGGGCAATATGCCACCGTGCAATTCACGCCAGAACACATTCGCCCCTATTCCATGGCCGGTTTGCAGGATGACGGCGAATGGGAGTTCCAAATTCGCCGCGTGCCGGATGGTCGGGTCACTGCCTTCATTTTCGATGAATTGCATGTGGGCGCAGCTCTTCGCATTAGCGGTCCGCTGGGTACCGCCTACCTGCGGCAAAAGCACACCGGCCCGATGCTCTGCGTGGGCGGCGGTACGGGCTTGGCACCGGTGCTGTCCATCGTGCGTGGTGCATTGGCGGCGGGCATGCACAACCCGATTCACCTGTACTTTGGCGTGCGCAGTGTCGAGGACGTGTACGACGCGGACCGCCTTCACGCATTGGCCGCAGAGCACCCGAATGTGACAGTCCACATCGTTGTGGCCACCGGGGCTGCCGGTGCCGGTCTACGCAGTGGGCTGGTCACGGACGCGATTGAAAATGACCTGGGCCACCTAGCGGGTTGGCGCGCCTATCTGTGCGGCGCACCGGCCATGGTCGATGCCCTCAACCTGCTCGTGACCCGCTTGGGCGTGGAGCCCGGTCACATCTATGCGGACGCTTTCTACCCCAGCGGTGTTTAACAATCAAAGGAGA
>JBEEJM010000219.1:0-5775 GCA_041169205.1 Pseudomonadota bacterium
TACCCCGACTACGTGCTGCACACCATGGTGCGCGTGGTCAAGGGCGGCGAAGAGGTCAAGATCAGCAAACGGGCTGGCAGCTATGTGACGCTGCGCGACCTGATCGAGTGGACCAGCAAAGACGCCGTGCGTTTTTTCCTGCTCTCGCGCAAGCCCGACACCGAATACACCTTCGACGTGGACCTGGCCGTGGCCAAGAACAACGACAACCCGGTGTACTACGTGCAATATGCCCATGCGCGTATCTGCTCGGTGCTCACGACCTGGGCGGGCGATCGCAATACCTTATCGGCCGTGGATTTGTCGGCGCTGCAAAGCCCGCAGGCCCAGGCGCTGATGTTGCTGCTGGCCAAATACCCCGAGATGCTGACCGCTGCTGCGGTAGATTTTGCGCCGCATGATGTGACTTTTTACCTGCGCGAACTCGCCGCCTGTTACCACAGCTATTACGATGCTGAACGCATTCTGGTGGACGACGAAGCGGTCAAGCTGGCACGGTTGGCGTTGGTCGCCGCGACGGCACAGGTGTTGCACAATGGCCTGGCAGTGCTGGGCGTCAGTGCCCCGCAAAAAATGTAATTCTTTGGCACAACAAGCAGTGAGAGACACGGTATGAAGCATCAGCGCGGCGGCACCTTTTTAGGGTTCATCATTGGAGTGGTGGTGGGCCTGGCGGCTGCGCTGGCGGTGGCGGTGTATGTCACCAAAGTGCCGGTGCCGTTTATGAACAAGAGCCAGAGCCGCTCTGCAGAGCAGGACGCAGCAGAAGCCAAAAAGAACAAGGACTGGGATCCCAACGCCTTGCTCTATGGAAAGAACCCGGCCAAAGCCGCACAGCCCGCGGAAGCGGCTTCTGTGCCGGTGGCAAAAGTCGAGACCAAACCCGCCATGTCTGCTGACCCCCTGGGTGACTTGGCCAAGGCCAAGGCCGCTGCAGCCGATGCCGAGCCGTTTGTCTACTTTGTGCAGGTCGGCGCGTTTCGCACCCCGGAAGATGCCGAGAGCCACCGCGCCAAGTTGTCGCTGACCGGCATCGAGTCCAAGGTGTCCGAGCGTGAGCAGTCGGGCCGCATGGTCTACCGCGTGCGCGTGGGCCCGTTTGACAAGAAGGAAGACGGTGACCGCGCCAAAGAAAAACTCGACAAAGCCGGGCTGGAAACAGCCATGGTGCGGGTGCAACGCTGAAGCTGGTTTGGCGCTGTGTTGGAACTTTTTCGCTCCCGTGTAGTCCGAGCCATCACCTTATTGGAGAGTGTGACCCATGAAACGTCGTGATTTTTCTCAAGCCGCCGCTGGTGCGGTGCTGATGTCGTCTTTGGCCCCCCTGGCCGTGCAAGCGCAGGGCGGCAAGCCCGCAGCGGGTACCGACTACCTGGTACTCGAAACCCGTGCCCCGGTGGACGCCCCGACCGGAAAAATTGAGGTGGTGGAGTTCTTCTGGTACAGCTGCCCGCATTGCAATGCGTTTGAGCCCACGCTGGATGCCTGGGTCAAAAAGCTGCCCAAAGATGTGGCGTTCCGACGTGCGCCCATCGCCTTCCGTGAAGACTTCATCCCCCAGCAACGCCTGTTTTACGCGCTGGACGCCATGGGCCTGGTAGATAAGCTTCACGCCAAAGTGTTTGCGGCCATTCACGTCGAGAAGCTCAATCTGGCCAAGGCCGACGCCATCATCGAATGGGTCGCTCGCCAGGGTGTTGACAAGGCAAAGTTCATTGAGCAGTTCAACTCATTCGGTGCGGCCACCAAGGCCTCGCGTGCTGCCAAGCTGCAAAACGACTACCGTGTCGAAGGCGTTCCGGCGCTGGGTGTGGCGGGCAAGTACTACACCGATGGTTCGCTGGCACGCAGCATGGAGCGCGCGCTGCAAGTGGTGGATGCCCTCATCGCCGACGTGCGCGCAGGCCGCTAAAGCCAAGCGCTAAAGCCAAGCGCTAAAGCCAGCTGTTAAGGCAATAAATCGCCCGCCCGAGCGAATCGGGCGCCGAATTTGGCACAAAGGGCCACCCGCGCTCGGTACAATCCGCCAAGCCTTGTGAGCAAGTTTCGTGCCTTTATGAAAACCCCCTTTATTTCCCTCTGGTGTGCCGTGGTGCTGTGCCTTACTGCAGGTGCTGTGCTGGCCGAAAAAGCCGACCGTACCAAGCCCATGAACATCGAGGCCGATGCCTTGCGCTACGACGACCTCAAGCAGGTCAGTGTGTTCACCGGGCGCGTGGTGCTGACGAAGGGCAGTATCCAGATCCGTGGTGCGCAGGTTGAAGTGCGGCAAGACCCGGATGGGTTTCAGTTTGGCGTTGTCACCGGTTCCCCGCAGTCGCCCGCATTTTTCCGGCAAAAGCGCGACGGACTGGAAGAGTTCATTGAGGGTGAGGGTGAGTCCATCGAGTACGACGGACGGGCCGATACCGTCAAGTTTGTGCGCAAAGCGCAGTTGCGGCGTTTGCGTGGCACGGCCTTGGCCGATGAAATCACCGGCGGTGTGATCGTTTACGAAAACCTGACCGACATGTTTACCGTGGATGGCAATGCCGGCAAAGGCCCCATGGGCGTGGTCAGCGTACCGTCGGGCCGAGTGCGGGCCATGCTTACACCCAAGTCCGACGCCAAGGCGGGCGGCGCTGACTTGCCGGTGGTGCCTGCACTCCCGCTGCGTCCGGCCACCATTCTGGGCGGGACACCGAAGTGACTGAATTCACCGCGGGCAGCCTGGAAGCCCGCCATCTGCAAAAGTCGTACGGCAAGCGCCAAGTCGTCAAAGACGTTTCGCTGACGGTGCGCACCGGCGAGGTTGTCGGCCTGCTGGGCCCCAACGGGGCGGGCAAGACCACTTCGTTTTACATGATTGTGGGCCTGCTGCGCGCCAGCGCGGGCGACATCACCATCGACGGCCAGAGCATTGAGCACATGCCGATTCACCGGCGTGCACGCCTGGGCCTGGGCTACCTGCCGCAAGAGGCCTCCATCTTTCGCAAGCTCAATGTGGAAGACAACGTGCGCGCGGTGCTGGAGCTGCAACGCGATGACGCTGGCAAGCCGCTAAGTAGCCCCGAGATTGAATCGCGATTGACCTCGCTATTGCAAGAGCTGCGGGTGGAGCATTTGCGCCAGTCGCCGGCGTTGGCGCTTTCGGGCGGCGAGCGTCGCCGGGTAGAGATTGCCCGTGCGCTGGCGACCCGGCCACGCTTCATCTTGCTGGACGAGCCGTTTGCAGGTATTGACCCGATCGCGGTGATCGAGATCCAGCGCATCATCAATTTCCTCAAGGCCCGTGGCATCGGCGTGCTGATCACCGACCACAACGTGCGTGAAACGCTGGGCATTTGCGACCATGCATTCATCATTAGCGACGGCACCGTGCTGGCGCAGGGCACGCCTTCCGAGATCGTGAACAACGCCGAGGTGCGCCGCGTTTACCTGGGCGAACACTTCAAAATGTGATGAAGCAAGGCCTTTCCCTACGCGTCTCACAGCACCTGGCGCTCACGCCACAGTTACAGCAGTCCATCCGGCTGCTGCAGCTTTCCACGCTGGAGCTGAGCCAGGAAGTCGAGCAGATGCTCGACGAAAACCCGTTTCTGGAAGTGTCAGAAGACCGTGCCGAACGCGAAGAGTTTGGCCTGGCGCAATCCGACACGCCGGTCAGCGAAGGCGATCGCGAGATGGAGTTTGCTCCTAATTTAGGAGCTGATTACGCAATATCCACGGGGGCTAGCGACCAAAATAATGATGAAGCCACGCCTTTGTCGGGTGCTGATGAGCCCAGCTGGGAGGGCGACGGCACCACCGACACGGCCCCCGACGATGGCGAGTGGGGGGGCGACGCCAAGGCGCGTGCCAACAACCTCGGCGATGACGAAGACAAAGACGCCACCGAGCTGGCGCGCAGTGTGGAGTCACTGCAGTCGTACCTGCATCGCCAGGCCTTGAGCCTGAGGCTGGGCGGCGAAGACTCCGCCGCGCTGCGCTTTTTGATCGAGTCGCTCAACGACGACGGCTACCTCGAAGACCCACTGGAAGACCTGGCGCGCAGCCTCAACCCCGCTGACGAGGAGCAGCTGGACGCGCTGGTGCACCACTTCTCCGTGGGCCTCCATCTACTGCACAGCCTGGAGCCGGTGGGCGTGGGCGCGCGCAACCTGGGCGAGTGCCTGCGCTTGCAGGTTCAATCGCGTTTGAATGACCTGGACCTTGAATGCAGCGACCTGCGTGAGGTGCTGCGGGTGGCGCTGGGCATTTGCGTCCAACCCATGGAGTTGCTGGCGCGCCGTGACATCAAGCGTTTGGTGCAGCTTGGCGTGGGCAGCGACGCGCTGGTGCGCGAAGCCATTGCGCTGATTGCCCGCCTGGAGCCCAAGCCGGGGCGGCGCTTTGTGGACGTGGAGCGTAACATCGTGGTGCCCGACGTGCTGGTGGTTGCGGTAGGCAAGGCTGGTGCGGGGCTGCAACCCAAATTTCAGGTGCGTCTGAACCCCGACGTGATGCCACGCCTGCGCGTGCATGATATTTACGCCAATGTGCTGCGCAACCACCGCGGTGGCAAGGACAGCGCCAGCCACGCCGTGCTGCAACAGCGGCTGCAAGAGGCGCGCTGGTTTATCAAAAATATCCAGCAGCGCTTTGACACCATCCTGCGCGTGAGTACCGCCATCGTGGAGCGGCAAAAAAGCTTCTTCACCCACGGCGAGCTCGCCATGCGTCCGCTGGTGCTGCGCGAGATTGCCGACGAGTTGGGCTTGCACGAGTCCACTATCAGCCGCGTGACCACTGCCAAATACATGGCCACGCCGTTTGGCACGTTCGAGCTGAAATACTTCTTCGGTTCGGGGCTGGGCACCGAGTCGGGGGGCAATGCGTCGAGCACGGCGGTGCGCGCGCTCATCAAACAATTCATTGCCGCCGAGAGCACCAAAAAGCCCTTGAGCGACAACCAAATTTCTGAAATGCTCAAGGAGCAGGGCATTGAATGCGCGCGGCGCACTGTGGCCAAATACCGCGAGGGGCTCAAAATCGCCCCCGCATCACTGCGTAAGGCGCTATGAACCAACTTCAACTTTTCCTCCCCTGCGCCGCTGGCGTAGAAGACATGCTGGCCCATGAGGTGCACGGCTTGACCGGCCTGAAGGGCGAGGACCTGCTGACCCGCCGTGGCGGCGTGATGGCGCGTGCCAGCTGGCGCGATGCCATGCGTCTGAACCTGCACAGCCGCCTGTCGCAGCGCGTGCTGGTGCAGCTGTCGTACACCGATTACCGCAGTGAGCAAGACCTGTACCGCGCGGCAGCCGAGGTGGCGTGGGAGATTTGGTTCACGCCCAAAGAAAGCATCAAAGTGGAAGTGACGGCGCAGCACAGCCCGCTCACCTCATTGAACTTTGCGGCGCTGAAAATCAAGGACGCCGTGTGCGACCGCTTTCGCGACAAGGCCCATGGCGTGCGCCCGGATGTGAACACCCAGTGGCCCGATGTGCGCATCTACGCCCACCTGACCACCGACGCCTGCTCGCTCTACATCGACACCTCGGGTGAGCCACTGTTCAAGCGCGGCTGGCGCGAGGACAAGGGCGACGCACCGCTGAAAGAAACCCTGGCCGCCGCCCTGCTGGCTGCTAGCGGCTGGGCCGACGGTGACGCCGACCTGATGCCGCTCTACGACCCCTGCTGCGGCAGTGGCACGATTGCCATCGAGGCGGCACAAATCGCCTGCAACATCGCCGCCGGTTCCCTGCGCCGCTTTGCCTTTGAAAAATACGTGCCCTTTCGCAGCCAGGTCTGGGC
>JBEEJM010000220.1:0-3994 GCA_041169205.1 Pseudomonadota bacterium
CATGTGGCGCTGTGGGTGGTAGTACTCACTCTCGGGAAAGCCATAGTCCAGTAAAAAAAACGCCCCCACTTGCAAATGGTCGGCCAGGGTGCGAATAAAGGCTTCGCCCTGCGGGTGGATCTCGGTCAGGTAGTCGTGCTCGCCTTCCACCTCCAGCGGCGGGCGCAATGCGGTGGGGCGGTCGCCCCAGGCAAAGCCCTCATTGCCCTCACCAATGCAGACCACACCGCGCTCATGCCACACGCCGTTCACGCGGGCCAACAATTGCACCGGCATGGCATCCAGCACCTCGTTGCCCACCACCACGCCACGCAGGGCATCGGGCAAGGCGGTGGCCCATTGCACTTTGTCGCCGTGGGCCGCCAAAGCCAGGCGTTGCCGGTCTTTCAATGAATCAGATAAATCTACGATGGTGTAGCGGCGCACTTGGTCGCCCAGTGCGTCTAGCAGTTGCAGCGCCAGCGCGCCGGTGCCCGCGCCAAACTCCCACACCTCGTCGGTGCCGCTCACCTCCAGCGCCTGCGCCACCTGGCGGGCCAGGGCCTGGCCAAACAGCGGCGTCATCTCCGGGGCGGTCACAAAGTCGCTGCCTGCGCCACCCACCCCTTGCGGCAGTGCGCCGAACTTGGCCGAGCCGTGGGCGTAATAGCCCAGCCCCGGCGTGTACAGCGCCAAGGCCATGAAAGCATCAAACCCGATCCAGCCACCGCTACCCGCAATGTGCTGGCGGATATGCACTGCCAATGCCTGGCCAATGCCTTGCGGGCTCTCGGGTCCAGTGGCCAAAGGGGGGGTCGTTAAACTAGGAGCTGTTGTCATGTCGCGTTGAATTGTCTCCCAATGTCTGCCCCTACCCCACTCCCGGCCCTCACCCCCACCGTTCTGGTCACTGGCGCTGCCAAGCGCCTGGGCCGTGAAATCGCGCTCACGCTCGCCGCCAGCGGCTGGCGCGTGGCCGTGCACTACCGCGATTCGGTCGAAGATGCTACAAAAACTGTAGCTGACTGCGCAGGTTTTACGGGGGGTGCGGCCGCTTTTCGCTGTAATTTAGGCAACGAGACGGCGGTGCGCAACCTGATGCCTGCCGTGATCGAAAAGATGGGCCATGTGGACGCCATCGTCAACAGCGCTTCCACGTTTGAGCACGACACCGCACGCACCTTCACCTTTGCCGCGATGGAGAAACACCTGCGCAGCAACGCCGGTGCCGCCATTTTGCTCAGCGAAGCGCTGCACCGCCACATTGAAAGCAGGAACACCGACCCTGCCAAACCGGCAGCCGCAACGGTTTCTGGCGCTGTCATCAACCTGCTCGACCAAAAGCTCTGGAACCAAAACCCCGACTTCATGAGCTACACGCTCTCCAAAGCTGCCCTGGAAGCCGCCAACACCATGCTGGCGCTCGCTTTAAGTCCTCTGGTCCGCGTGGTCGGCGTGGCCCCGGGCCTGACGCTCACCAGCCATATGCTGAGCCCGGAAAAGTTTGATGCGCTGCACCGGCTCTCGCCCTTGGGGCGCTCATCAACGCCGCAAGACGTGGCGGCCACCGTCGAATTTGCGCTGAAAAACCAATCCATCACCGGCACCACGCTGCTGGTGGACGGCGGCCAGCACCTGATGCGCTTTGAGCGCGATTTCTCCCTGATGTAACCCGGACCATCCCATGCCAAAACCCCAGGGAACACAGATTCTCACACTCACCGGCTTGCGCTTTGACGCCAATTTGGGCATTCTGGAATCTGAAATGACGGCACCCCAGCCGATTCAGGTCGATGCCGAGCTGAGCCTGGGCTCCCAGCCCTTGCTTCCGCATGATGACGACATCAACCATGTGCTGGATTACCGCAAAGTGCGCCAAATCATCATCAACGAATGCACGGCCACACACGTTAATCTGCTGGAGAGCCTGATCGGCAAGCTCGCCAACCGCCTGCTGCAGCTGCCCGGTGTGCTGGGCGTGCGGGTCAAGATTGCCAAGCTTGAAATTTTTGACGACTGCGAAGTCGCCATTCGCGTAGAAACAGGAAAGTGGTGAAACCATGAGTGCCGTCTGGATTGAAAACGAAGCCGTAGCGGATGTTGCCGCGCCCGTCAAAGAGCTGAAGATCGAGCGCGAAACCCACAAGCTCGAGAAGCGCCTGTGCCGCCAGGTCGGCCAAGCCATCGTTGACTACAAGATGATCGAAGAAGGCGACCGCATCATGGTCTGCATGTCGGGCGGCAAAGACAGCTACGGCATGCTCGACATCCTGCTCAAAATGCAGCAGCGCGCGCCGATCAAGTTTGAGATCGTGGCGGTGAATCTGGACCAGAAGCAGCCCGGTTTCCCCGACCACATCCTGCCCGAGTACCTGAAAGCCCTGGGGGTGGAGTACCACATCGAGACGCAGGACACCTACTCCATCGTCAAGCGCAACATCCCCGAAGGCAAGACCATGTGCAGCCTGTGCAGCCGCCTGCGCCGGGGCATTTTGTACAACGTGGCCAGGCGTTTGAAGTGCAACAAGCTGGCCTTGGGCCACCACCGCGACGACATGTTGCAGACCTTTTTTCTGAACATGTTCTTCGGCGGCAAGCTCAAGGGCATGGCGCCCAAGCTGGTGAGTGATGACGGCGACTATGTGGTGATTCGCCCGCTGGCCAATGTGGCCGAAAAAGACCTGGCCCGCTGGGCCGTGCACCGCCAGTTCCCCATCATTCCCTGCACCCTGTGCGGCAGCCAGGACAACCTGCAGCGCCAAGTCATCGGCAATATGCTGCGCGACTGGGAAAAGCAGTACCCGGGCCGGGCCGAGACCATGTTCACCGCGCTGCAAAACGTGGCGCCCTCGCACCTGATGGACGCCAAATTGTTTGACTTCAAGGGCGTCCAGTCCACCGGTGTGGCCCATCCCGATGGCGACAAGGCCTTTGACAGCGAAACCTTCTCCATGCCCGTGCCGGCGGGCCTGCAAGTTGTGGCGGCCTGAGCATGCGAGGCGCTGCACGCTCCGGTGTGACCCTGCTGCGCGGGCTGGGCTGTTCTGTGGCACGGGCCGCGTACGCGGGTCTGGCGGCAATGGCCCTGGCGGGCTTGGCCGGTTGCGCCGCGCCGCGCCTGATCGACAGCGATGTGCAGAGCTTTACCGCCGCCGTGCCGGCGGTGCGCCCGGCGCTGTACCGCTTTGAGCGCCTGCCTTCGCAGGCCGATGCAGCATTGCAGGACCAGACCGAAGCCCTGGCCCGGGTGGCCCTGGCCAAGGTCGGCCTGACACCTGCACCCCTGGTCTCGGGGGCCGTAGCCGGTACCGCAGCGGCGGCACCGACGGCGCGCTATGCGGCGCAGGTGTCGGTGCAGATCACGGCCATCGTCTCGCCCTATCCCAGCGCCAGCTTGGGCAGCTTTTGGGGGCCGCGCAACGCTCACCATCGGGACAGCCTGGCCCTGATGATGGAGATGCCCTGGTACCGCCACGCCGTGCGCATACTGCTGCGCGACAGTCTCTCAGGCCAACTGGTCTACGAAACCAGCGCCAGCTTTGACGGCCCCTGGGCCGACAGTGGCCGTCTGCTGCCGGTGGTGCTGGACGCCGCGCTCAGCGGCTACCCAACGCCGCCTGTGGGTCCGCGCAAGGTTGTCATTGAATTGCCGGGCACGCCGCCGGCGTCGCCCTGATGCCGGGCGCCACCCGCATCATCGCCGTGCGCCATGGCGAAACCGACTGGAATGTGGCCACCCGCATCCAGGGCCAGCTCGACATTGCCCTCAACGACCAGGGCCGCTGGCAGGCCCAGCGCGTGGCCCAGGCCCTGGCCGAGGAGGCGCTGGACGCCGTGTACTCCAGTGACCTGGCGCGCGCCTACGCCACCGCCCAGGCGATTGCCGCCGCTCAGCCCGCGCTGGACGCACCGGTGCAGACCGACACCGGCCTGCGCGAACGCGGTCTTGGCAAGTTCGAGGGCCACACCTACGCCGCCATTGAGGCGCAGTGGCCGCAAGAGTCGCACCTGTGGC
>JBEEJM010000221.1:0-5860 GCA_041169205.1 Pseudomonadota bacterium
CGCTGCCGCCTGATGAGCCGCCGGGGACGCGCTCGGTATTCCAGGGGTTGCGAACCGGTGTCACCGTGTCACAGCCTACGGGTGCGATGGCTGAATTTTCGTTGCTCGAACCCATGGCGAATTCGTCACAATTGAGCTTACCTAGGGTGACCGCGCCAGCGCTGGCCAATTGGGCCACTACGGTGGCATCAAAAGGCGACCGGTAGTCTTTGAGCATGCGTGAGCCGGCGGTGGTGACAAAGTCTTTGGTAACGAAAAGATCTTTGTGCGCAATGGGCACGCCTTCGAGTGCCGCGGTGCTGCCCTGGGCAAGACGCGCATCGGCGGCTTGGGCTTGCGCCAGCGTGGTGCCGTCATCCAATGCGACATACGCGCCTAAATGGGCGTGGGCGCGGCTGCGCTCCAGAAAATGTGTGGCCAGTTCGACCGCGGACACTTGTTTGCTGTGCAGCGCCGCAACCATGCCGTGCACGCTCAGGTCGTGCAGGCTCTGTGTAGAAAGAGAGTTTGTCATCAGGATGTCGGGTGCTTTATTCAATGACCTTGGGAACCAGGAACAACCCACGTTCGACGGCGGGTGCGCTGCGCTGGTTGGCCTCGCGCTGGTTGGTCTCGCTGACCCGGTCTTCGCGCAGGCGCAGGGCGATGTCCTGAATGGCGGCGATCGGATGGGCCATGGGCTCCAGGCCGGTGGTGTCAACTGAGCGCATGGCTTCCACAATGCCAAAAAAATCGTTCATTTGGACGAGCAAACGTTCGCTTTCGGCAGGATGTAACTCCAGTCGGGCCAGGTTGGCAATGCGCGCGATATCGGAAGATGTCAGGGACATAGTGCAAAAAGAGTTGAAACCAAAGGTAAATCGGCCCGCGGGGGCCATTGCAGACGGAGTTGTCCACAGGTGATCGGTTATTATCCTAGCTTTGGCGCAGACACGGGTGCACCCCTTGTTTTGACGCCAAATTGACTACTTTTGCAACGATAAAACATAGCGATGGACTGCCGAAGCGCGGCCCATGCTGAGAGGATTTGAGATGTTTGGATCTTTCCGTCGGTATTTTTCTACCGATCTGGCCATTGACCTGGGTACCGCGAACACCCTGATTTATGTGCGCGACAAGGGCATTGTGCTCGACGAACCCTCAGTGGTTGCCATTCGTCACGAAGGCGGCCCGCAAGGCAAAAAAACGATTCAGGCCGTGGGCAAGGAAGCCAAGGCCATGCTGGGCAAGGTTCCCGGCAACATTGAAGCCATTCGTCCCATGAAAGACGGCGTGATTGCCGACTTCACGGTGACCGAGCAAATGCTCAAGCAGTTCATCAAGATGGTGCATCCGCGCGGCATTTTTCGCCCCAGCCCGCGCATCATCATTTGCGTCCCTTGTGGCTCTACCCAAGTGGAGCGCCGCGCCATTCGCGAATCTGCGCTCGGTGCGGGTGCCAGTGATGTGTATCTGATCGAAGAGCCCATGGCCGCCGCCATTGGCGCTGGTTTGCCAGTGTCTGAGGCCTCCGGTTCCATGGTGGTTGACATTGGTGGTGGTACCACCGAAGTGGGCGTTATTTCCCTGGGCGGCATGGTCTACAAGGGCTCAGTGCGTGTGGGTGGCGACAAGTTTGACGAAGCCATCATCAACTACATCCGCCGCAACTACGGCATGCTGATTGGCGAACCCACCGCAGAAGCCATCAAGAAGAAAATTGGCTCCGCCTTCCCGGGCTCCGAAGTCAAGGAAATGGAAGTACGCGGACGCAACCTGTCGGAGGGTGTGCCTCGTAGTTTCACCATCTCTTCCAACGAAATTCTGGAAGCGTTGACCGATCCGCTGAACAACATCGTCTCGGCCGTCAAAAACGCGCTGGAACAAACGCCTCCCGAGCTCGGTGCTGATATTGCCGACCGCGGCATGATGCTCACCGGCGGTGGCGCACTTTTGCGCGACCTGGATCGCCTGCTGGCCGAAGAAACCGGTTTGCCTGTGTTGGTGGCCGAAGATCCACTCACCTGCGTGGTGCGAGGCTGCGGCATTGCGCTGGAGCAGATGGAGCGCCTGGGTTCCATTTTCACTAGCGAATAACGGTCAATACAGCGATGCCACTCGGTACGCTGGACAGAGCTCCTCCCCCCTTCTTCCGTCAGGGCCCTTCGGCCCTGTCCAAGCTGGCTGTCTTCAGTGCGCTGGCTTTTTTTCTGATGGTGGCCGACTCACGTTTCAAGGTCACACAACCGCTGCGAGTGGGCCTGGCTGCGGTGCTGTACCCGGTGCAGTGGGTAGCCATGCAGCCCGTTGCGTTGGTGCAAGGCGGCGGCCAGTATTTCTCCTCTTTGCACTCCGCCCAGACGGCCAAAGACGAGGCTTTTAAAAAGATGGGGTTGCTGTCGCAGCGCGCCAACCAGGTGGAGCAATTGGCCCTGGAAAACGACCGCCTGCGCAAGCTCTTGGGTCTACGCCAACGCCTGCAATCCGGTGGCACGGCGGCCCAGGTGCTGTATGACGCGGCCGACCCCTACACCCGCAAGGTGGTGATTGACAAAGGCATGACAGAAAAGATCGCCCTTGGCTCCCCCGTGCTGGACGAGCAGGGCGTCATCGGGCAAGTTACCCGCGTGTACCCCATGGTCAGCGAGGTCACGCTGCTGACCGATCGTGACCACGCCATTCCCGTGCTCAACACCCGCACCGGCGCGCGTGGCGTTGCGTTTGGCGATACATCGACCCATGCCGATGCCATGGAGCTGCGCTTTATGGCTGCCAACGCCGATGTGCTGGTAGGCGATCTGCTCACCACCAGCGGTGTGGATGGTGTCTACCCGCCTGGCCTGCCGGTCGCGCGGGTAGAAAAAGTGGAGCGCCGGGTAGACGCTGTTTTTGCGCGCATTTACTGCGTACCTCTGGGCTTGGTGGCCGGGGCCAGCCATGTGATGGTGCTGGACCCCATCACCGCGCAAATTTCTGAGCGCCCTGCGCCCGAGCAGCCCTTGCCCAATGCCAAAAAAGGAGCCGCACGATGATCATGCGACCCGGCCAACAGTTGCTGCTGCCCGCAAGCCCCTTGTTCATCTGGAGCAGTCTGGTCGCAGCCCTGTTGCTGAACATGACGCAAAACATGGGCTTGTGGGGCCGGGCTGCCTGGGTACCTGACGTGCTGGCGGTGGTGCTGGTGTTTTGGTCGGTGCACCAACCACTGCGTGTTGGTATTGGTACGGCGTTTGTGTTTGGTCTTTTTATGGATGTGCACCAGGGTGCGCTGCTGGGGCAGCATGCGCTGGCCTATACCGTGCTGAGTTTTTTTGCCATCACCATGCACCGGCGTTTGCTGTGGTTCACGGTGCCGTCACAGGCTGCACAGGTGATGCCTCTGTTTTTTGCAGCCCACACAGTGGAGATGGTGGTGCGCCTGATTGGTGGCGGGGCCTTCCCTGGCCTGTGGATTTTGTTGGCACCGGTGCTGGAAGCCGCGTTGTGGCCGGTGGCCAGCGTGTTCTTGCTCGCACCCCAACGACGCGCGCCCGACCCTGACGCCAATCGCCCCCTATAGATATGGCCCCCACGCTATTCACTGCGTGTAATGCGCTGCCCCCCGAGGGGGCCCTCACGCCTTGGGGTGGCCCGGCGGCGTTCAATCCTCATTGCGGCGTATGACCGAGTTGCGCAACGTTGAAATGGACCTCGCCCGGTTTCGTACCCGGGTGTTCGTGGTCAGCGTGGTCATTTTGTGCTGCTTTGTGCTGCTGCTCACACGGCTGGTGTACTTGCAGATTTGGCGGCACGACGACTTGCGTGCCCAGGCCGAAAGCAACCGCACCTCCATCGTGCCCATCGTACCCAATCGTGGCCTGATACTGGACCGCAACGGCATTATCCTCGCCAGCAATTACTCGGCGTACACCCTGGAAATCACACCCTCCAAAAGCGGTGGTGTGGAGCAAACGGTGGAAGAGCTGGCCAAGGTGGTGGACATCACACCGCGCGACCGTCGTCGGTTCAAAAAGCTGATGGAGGAGTCCAAAAGCTTTGAGTCCGTGCCCATTCGAACGCGCCTGACCGACACCGAAGTCGCCCGCTTTGCCGCACAGCGTTTTCGTTTTCCGGGAGTTGAAATCAAGGCACGGCTGTTTCGCAGCTACCCGTATGGTGAACTCGCCAGCCATGTGATTGGCTACATCGGACGTATCAATCGTGCCGAGAAAGACAAAATTGACGATAGCGACGACCAGGCCAACTACCGGGGCACCGAGTACATCGGCAAGCTTGGCGTAGAGCAGAGTTTTGAGGCGCAGCTCCATGGCATTACGGGCGTGGAGCGGGTTGAAACATCGGCCGGTGGGCGCGCGGTGCGCAAGCTTGCCAGCACGCCGTCCACTCCCGGCAATGTGGTGGTTCTGTCTATCGATATCAAGCTGCAAAAGTTGGTGGAAGACATGTTTGGCGACCGCCGTGGTGCGTTGGTGGCGCTGGACCCCAAGACCGGTGAAGTGCTGAGCTTTGTGAGCAAGCCCACGTTTGATTCCAATCTGTTCGTCGAAGGTATTGACCAGGAAAACTGGCAAATGCTCAACGAATCTATCGACAAACCGCTGCTCAACCGCGCTCTGCGTGGCACTTACCCACCGGGCTCTACGTACAAACCTTTCATGGCATTGGCGGCGCTGGAGACGGGCACCCGTGCTGCTACGACGCTGATCAACGACCCTGGCTTTTACATGTTTGGGGGCCACCGTTTTGGTAGCCCCGAGAACGAAAAAGGCGGCATCATGGACATGCGTCGTGCCATCGTGGAGTCCAGCAACCCGTATTTCTATTCACTGGCCAATGAGCTGGGCGTGGACACCATGCACGACTTCATGAAGCCCTTGGGTTTTGGCCAGATTACCGGCATTGACATCAATGGCGAAGTGCGTGGGGTACTGCCCAGCACCGACTGGAAGCGCAAGTACTACAAGCGCGTTGAGCAGCAAAAGTGGTATGCCGGCGAGACGATTTCTTTGGGCATTGGCCAGGGCTATAACGCATTCACCATGTTGCAGCTGGCGCAGGCGGTGTCTACCGTGTCCAACAACGGCATCAAGCACAAACCTCAGCTCGTCATTGCCACGCAAGACGCCACCACACGGGTGCGTGTGCCGGTGCCTGCCGTGCCTGCTGAAAACTTGGGCTATAAGCAAGAAAACGTGGACATCATCCGTCGCGCTATGGTGGGCGTGACACAAGAAGGCACCTCTACCCGTGTGTTTGCCGGTGCACCGTATCTCAGTGGTGGCAAGACCGGCACAGCGCAGGCCGTGTCTTTGAATAAAAACGAAAAGTACGTGGCCAGCAAAATGGAAGAGCATCAGCGCGACCACTCGCTTTACATCGCGTTTGCCCCCGCTGACGATCCGAAGATTGCGCTGGCCGTAATTGTGGAAAACGCGGGCTTTGGATCGACGTCGGCTGCTCCCATAGCGCGTCGGGTGTTTGATTACGTCTTGATGGGGCAATATCCCAACGCGGAAGACTTGGCGGCCGTTACCAAAGGGCAAGCGACAGCACCCATGGGTAAGCCGCGGCTGGTGTCAGAAGTGCCCTGGCCCCCAGTGAAATAGGCCCCCACGCTCACTCACTTCGTGTAGTTCTCTGCCCCCCGAGGGGGCCGCATTTTGGCTTCGCCGCACTTCGTGATGCCTAGGGAGCGGCCCGGCGGAAAAACATCATTAACATTGGATATGCGCCAAATATTTCTCGACACCGAAACCACCGGGCTCTACCCCGACCAGGGCGACCGCCTGATCGAAATTGGCTGCGTGGAGCTGGTCAACCGCAAACTCACCGGAAACAACAAGCACTTTTATGTCAACCCGGGGCGTGACAGCCATGAAGA
>JBEEJM010000222.1:0-2857 GCA_041169205.1 Pseudomonadota bacterium
GGACTCACCCCAGTGCTGCATATTGAATTTGGCGCCAACGAGGTAGTGGAGAGCGCGAAGTGGTCTTTTTCGAAATAGCTTGGCAAGACTTACCAGCAACTTGCTCGGCGCCGCATAACCCCTCCATCTAGCCGTGGCGCCTGTTGGGCGTTGTGTTTCTGGACCTCAACCTCGGACGTCTGCTAACGCGGCATTGCTGAAGTTCCCCAGTCCATTGCACCCATAAAAAACCGGGCCAAAGCCCGGTCTAATTTACTTGCTGTACCCACTGTCTTTGGTTCCCTTTTTGCCTGAGATCTGCCAGGCGGTGCGCTGGCCGGTCAGGCGGGCTAAGAACTCGAGTTCTTCGTCGGTGTGGTTGATGGCTTTGGCGGCAGTCAGTGTGCGGCCGTCTTTGGGCGCAACCTCGCCCCAGTAGGCCTGGTGGTACTCCGACACGCTGACGGTGCGGTCTGCGCCTGCGGCCATGTCGACGGTGCCGTAGCAGTTGCAGAAATAGCTGCGGTTGTCTTGGTCGGCAAAAATTTCGGTATACACGCCGGTGCCACGAATGCCGGCGGTCAGCGTCGGGGTGACGATCTGGCGGCTGGTGCCTTTGCCCCACACGCTTACAACGGCCCCGGTGATCAAGCGCAGCACGCTCACCGCAAACAGCGACACGCCGCGCTCCACCGTCATCATGGTGTTTTGCCGCACGTGAAAGGCGGAGTTGCCCAGCACGAAAATGAGAGTCGAGTTGGGGCCGGTGGCAATTTGATCGCCGGTCTGCACCGATTGCTCGGGTCGCAGACGCTGGCCGTTGACGGTGGCATCGCCCAACAGCTGGACCACGTTGCTGCGGCTTTGCGCTTGCGCCGCGCCAAAGCCACCCAGGGCGGTCCACGTGGCCGCAGCTTGCAAAAAGCCACGGCGTTGGAACCACAGCACTTCAGAGTCGGTGCGGCCTTGCAAGGTGTGTTGTGTCATGGGGTCTCTCCAGTGGCTTCAGTTGCGTCTTCTTCAAAGCTATCACGAAAGGTGAAATAGAGCGAGGTGAAAAACATGGCCGCCAACAGCATCGAGCCGGGGAACATGATGGCAGCCACCAAGTCGGGGCTGCCCAACAGGGTGGCAATAGTGGCAATCACCATGCCCATGCCGATGAACACGCCCACCCACACCATGCCAAACACGGTAAAGGCCCAGAAGTTGCGCATGCACGCCACCAGGCTGAAAAACAGGCTTTTGACTGGCGTCACACCATGCCAGTGCACGAGGGCAGGGGCGTGCCAAAACATCAGCGACAACGGCATGTACAGCGCCATGGCAATCAGCACGGCCAGCTCAAAGTCGGGTGCCTGCACCAGCTCGGCCGACATAGTGCCACCGATCAAGTACAGCTGTGCAAATTTGCCGCCATCGGCAAGAGCCGATACGCCCAGCACCAGCAAGAAGGCCGCCGCGTAAATGGCACCCAGCACCAGCATGGCACGCATCTGCTGTTTGCCCGCCCGAAAGGCGCTGAGCATCACCACGGGCATGGGAAATTTGCCGGCCAGAGTTTCTTTGGTGGCCGCCATCAGCCCCAGGGTGGCCGCGGGTAGCAGTGCCAGGGCCAGCACGTTGCCCAACAGCGGCACCATGCTGAGCACCGATATGACGGCCATGAACATGAAGAACAGGCCCGACAGTGCCATCGGTTTGGCCCAAAAGGCCCGTATGCCCAGCTTGACCCACTGCACGCCCTGGCTGGCTGGAACGATCTGAAGTTTCATGGATGGAGTAGGGGTTGTTGGATACGCTGGCGCAGCACGCGCTCGAAGTGGCTCGGGTCGTGGGCTTTGAGCATGGAGGCTTCGCGCGGCAGGTGAAAGTCCCACAGACGCGAGAGCCAAAAACGCAGTGCGCCTGCACGCGCCATAGCGGGCAGGAGCGTGCGCTCTTGCGGTTGCAGTGCGCGCACCAAGCCGTAGGCATTCAAGAAGGCCTGGGTGCGTGCGTCATCGGCGGAGCCAGTGGCCAGGTCGATGCACCAGTCGTTCAGGCACACCGCAATATCAAACAGCCAGGTGTCGACACCGGCAAAGTAGAAGTCGAAGAATCCAGTCAGCACGGCGGGCTGGTCGGGCGCAGCGGCGGCTTCAAACATCACGTTGTCGCGAAACAGGTCGGCATGGATAGCGCCACGGCCCAGCGCACCGTAGGTGGACAGGGTGGCCACGTGGTTCTGGTAGGCCAGTTCGCTTTGGATCAGCGTGGTTTGCTCGGGGGTGAGGTAGGGCAGCACCACGGGCACGGTCTCATTCCACCAGGGCAGGGCGCGCAGATTGGGTTGGTGCATCTCAAAGCTTTTTCCCGCCATGTGCATGCGCGCGAGCATGTCGCCCACCGCCGCACAGTGGGCTGGGGTAGGGGACAACTCGCTTTTGCCACGCAGGCGGTTGACCACCGCCGCAGGCTTGCCACCCAGGCTGTGGAGCACATCGCCATCGCTATCGGCCGCCGGGTCGGGCACGGGAATGCCGTGCACCGCCAGGTGCTTCATCAGACGCAAATAGAAGGGCAATTGCTCCGCCGTCAGCCGCTCGAACAGGGTCAACACATAGGGCGCCTGGTCGGTGGTGACAAAGTAATTGGTGTTTTCGATGCCGCCGGAACAGCCCTCCATGGACTGGAGGGTTCCCAACTTGAGCGAAGCTAAAAAAGTGCTGGCCTCGTCGAAGGAGACCTCTGTATAAACCGCCATGCACCAATTGTAGGGGGGCACATGGCTGGCGCCGCTGGCGGGCAGGCAAAATGCTCCCATGACCGAATCCCTGAACACCCCACGCCAGACCTTGCTGCTGGTCGATGGCTCCAGCTACCTGTACCGCGCCTT
>JBEEJM010000223.1:0-3531 GCA_041169205.1 Pseudomonadota bacterium
TACCTGGATTTGATCCGCTGGAACCGCCCTGCTGGCTGGCTGTTGTTGCTCTGGCCGTCGCTCAGCGCCTTGTGGCTGGCAGCGGGTGGTTTCCCCGGCTGGCATTTGCTGGCCGTGTTCACGCTGGGCACCATCCTCATGCGCAGCGCGGGCTGCTGTATCAACGATGTGGCCGACCGCGAGTTTGACCGCCACGTCAAGCGCACCGCGCAGCGCCCGGTCACCCGCGGTGCGGTGTCGGTGCGCGAAGCGCTGGCCGTCGGCGCGGTGTTGGCCCTGCTGGCGTTTGGCCTGGTGCTGACCACCAACGCGCATGCGGTGGCCTGGTCGCTTGCGGCGCTGGCCGTGTCACTGGCCTACCCCTATGCCAAGCGCTTCGTGTCGATGCCGCAGGCGGTGCTGGGTGTGGCCTTTAGTTTCGGTATTCCCATGGCCTATGCGGCCGTGCGGGCCGACATTCCGCTGCAAGCCTGGGTGCTGTTGGTGGGCAACCTGTTTTGGGTGCTGGCCTACGACACCGAATACGCCATGGTGGACCGCGACGACGATTTGCGCATCGGCATGAAAACTTCCGCCATCACGCTGGGCCGCTGGGACGTGCCCGCGGTGCTGGCGTTTTATGTCGTCTACCTGCTGATTTGGTCGTGGGTGGTGGTTCCGCTGCTGCCCGAACACGGCCGAAGCTGGGGCTGGTGGCTGGGTGTGGCGGCAGCGCTGGCGCAAGTGGTGTGGCACGCCGCGCTCATCAAAGACCGCAGCCGCGACGGCTGCTTCAAGGCCTTTCGCCTGAATCACTGGGTGGGTTTTGCGGTGTTTGTGGGGGTGGCGGTTTCGTACGGATGAGCAAGTGGCTGGCCCGAAAATTCCCGCGTTGCAGTGGGCTCGGCTTTTCGCACCTGGTTGCGGCCCGCTTCTTTCGCACGGTACAGTGCCTGGTCGGCGGCCTGTACCATGTCGTGGGCGACCAAATTGCCCCCGGACTGCCGCCAGCACAGCCCAATGCTGACGGTCATGGTCAGTATGGTGTCGTCAACCGGCACCAGCAGTTCTTCGACGCGTAGGCGCAAATTCTCAGCCAGCGTGTCGGCCCCTGTCGCGCTGATGTCGGGAGCCAGCACCATGAATTCTTCGCCACCATAGCGGGCGACCATGTCGCCGGGTCGTTGTGAGCCCGCCACCAGTGCGGCTGCCAACGCTTCGAGGCAAAGATCGCCTGCCTGGTGTCCATGGTTGTCGTTGAGCTGTTTGAAAAAGTCGATGTCAATGATCAGCACGGCGATCGAGGACCATGCACGGTCTATTCGGCGCAACTCGGCCGGCAGGCGCTCGTCCAGGTAACGGCGGTTAAAGACACCGGTCAGCGCATCGGTCTGACTCAGTGCGAGCAGCGTGGCATTGGCGGATTTCAGCTCCACCGTGCGCGCCTCGACTCGCGATTCCAGCTCTGCAGTCAAGCGCTGCTGGGTCTTCAGAAGGTGTACCTGGGCCACTTCGCGCTGCCGTATTTGGCTGTTGTAACGGGCGACGATGACCAGTGACAGCACCACCATTTCAATGGCCGAACCGATTTCAGCGGCGTATTCGGTCGCAAAAGTGCGCGGTATCAGTCCGAACTTGCTGACCGCGAGGACAACAGCACCGACAAACACGAAACTAAACGCCAGCAGCAAGTAACTCGCCGCGGTGTGGCCCTGCCAGGCCCTGCGGGACGCCGCCACGACGATGGACAGCACCATCAGCATGGCCATGCCAATGGCCGCGATAATGCCCACTTGGTAAGGCACCAGCAGTGATGTGACCGCGACGCCCAGGCTGACTTGACCCATCAAGCGAAACCACCATTCGCCCGGGCGGGGTTGTGCGGCATCTCGCAAAAAATGGATGAAAAATCCGACGACACAGGCGGTTGCAAGCGACAGCGAGATGGGCAAGGTGGCGAGATTCAAATAGGGCGCGTTGGGCCACAACCACTGGAAAGCGACGCCGTTGACGGTGTTGACGAACAAGCCCATGCATGCGATCCAGCCGATGTACCACAGGTAGGCCTTTTCCCGAATGAAGGAATACAGCAGCAAGTTGTAGAGAAACATGGCCACGATGACGCCGATATACGCCCCGTGAAAAAGCGAGAGACGGCGCTGGTGGATGTTGAATTCGTCGGTGGCCCACAGCTCCAGCGGCACCTGCATTGAGGTCTGTGTGCGCACCTGCAGCAGCACATCGGCCTCGCTGTCGTCCGGTGTCAGCGGCACGACAAAGCTCTCGGAGTGGACGCGTCGCTCTTCAAACGGGCGCGCCGCCCCCATGGTTTCTGGTGACAGCAAGGCCCCATGTTTTTGCAAACGATAGAGTGTGATGTGCTCGATCAGCGGGAAGCTCAGCACCAGCAGTCGCTCGCCGTCTGTCCATGACGGCAGTTTGGTTTTGATCCAGTAAGTGCTGTTGGTGTATCCGGCACTGGCCGTCTGGCCCTTGTTGTCTTTCCAGTCGCTGGCCGGCAAGGTCATGACATTGGAAAAATCAGCCTGTCCGCTGGCATCTTCGTACGAGAAAGTGTGCAGGCTATTGCGCGGCAGGAATGTCGTCAGAAAATACGCGAATAGCACCAACACCAGCACAACCAATACCGTCGCTTTGTGCACATCGCTCTTGTCGGTAGACCCATTTTTTTCGACCATGCGCGGTAAGTTTCGGTTGATAGGGTGCAATTTTGTCGGTTAGGCCATTGTTCGCCTATCCCCCATTTGGGGGAGTCCGTGAAGGGTAAAAAAACCGGCTCGCAATGCGGCCGGTTTTTGCGGGAGCGGGAAAAATTACTTCTTCAGGCACTCGCTCATGTGTTTCTTGCGCTCGTCGCCCTTCATGCCCTTGGCTTCCACGTTGCAAGTTTTCATCTTACTTTGCTGCGTTGCGGGTGCTGCGGCGGGTTTGGCGCTCAGGCACTCTTTCATCTTCGCCTTGCGTTCGTCGCCTTTCATGTCTTTGGCTTCCACGTTGCAAGTCTTCATCTTGCTCTGCTGTGCGGTAGGCGCTGCTGCATCGGCTGCATGGGCAGCGCCCATGGCCATCGTCAGACCCAAAGCGACCAGAGTAATCAGTTTTTTCATGAAAAGTCCTTAAATAAATGTGACAGCCGGCACCGCCGGGTGGGGAGAATCCACGCCGGGATTCCAGCACATAACGTGTCAGGAGGCAATGTGGCTGACCCGCAAGCGACGTAACAAAATGCCACACCCGTAAAATCCGTCACATGCTCACTGTTAAAACCGAACTTTTAGAGGCGCTGGCCGCCTGCCTGGAAACCCTGTTGCCTGGCGCAGGTGCCAAAGCCGCATTTGAATCGCCCAAAGTGGCCGCCCACGGCGATCTGGCCACCACGGCGGCCATGCAACTGGCCAAGCCACTCAAACTCAATCCGCGCCAACTGGCGGAAAACCTGCGCACCGCCATGTTGGCGCAACCGGTGTTCCAGACCTGGGTGGACGCGGTAGAGATCGCCGGGCCCGGTTTCATCAACATCCGCCTCAAGCC
>JBEEJM010000224.1:0-3546 GCA_041169205.1 Pseudomonadota bacterium
GCGGAACCAGTGCCCCTGCGGCCATGAGCGCCGGGAAAAAGATGAACGAGTTAAGGCCCGCATCCATGGCGGTCAACACAACGATGGTGGCCAAGATAACGGGCGCACCCGACAGTTGCCAAGGGCTGGCCACGGGTACCCGCCACAGGCACAACACGGCGGGGGCCAGCATTGCGCCGAACGCACAGACTAAACCTATGAGCCCAAACTGCCCCACCAACAGGAGCGCAAGACCCCAGGGGCGTGTGTTGAGTGATCTCCACCAGTCCCAGTGACCCTGCCCGACCAGCACAGTCGACTTCACCAGACCCATGGCCTTCTGGTCCTGCGATATTCGCCAGGTAAATGACCCACGGCCCGACGCCCTGAACACCTCCACCACCTTGCGCCCAACCGTCGTTTCTTTGCCCAACTGCGCAATAGGCAGCGCACCACTGAGGTACACCGCCCCGCACACCAACCATACGCACAGGGTGCCAACCCAAAACGTTTGCAGGCGCACGCGGGCCATGAGCACCAACACAGCCAAACCCAGCCCCAACAAGAGCAAAGCCCCTACCGATTGGGCCAACAAGGCCATGGCACACACCGCCATCGCACCCCAACCCCACCACGATGCACGCCGCTCGGCCACTCGACTCCGCCAGACCCACAGTGCAGCCAAGGCGCACAGGCAGACCCAAAGTCCATACTGGTTGCCATTCTCAAAAAAACCAAGGGGACGCCAGCCCAGGTAGCGGTCAGCGCCATCGCTTGCAAACGGATGGGGCTCAAAAAACGCGGCGTACAGGTCCGGTCCTGCTATGCCTTCAATGACCGCAAACGGCAGGCAAGCAAGGCCTGCCCACGCCAATCCGTGAAGTAACGCTGCTTGATCCTCAAGGCGGTTGAAATACAGCCGCCCCAACAGCCAGGTCAAGCCCCAACTTCCAATCAGATACGCGCTGGCCAGCGCAGGCGTGGGCTGCGCCTCGGCGCGCAGCATCCATTGCAGCAGCGGCCACAGGCACCACAGCAGCATCGGCAAGTCCCAGGCATTGAAGCGATGGCTGCGCAAACGCTGCCTATCCAGCAAAACCGTGCCCAACAAGGCACTGGCAGGTGCAATCCACGCTTTGGTGATCAGCATCTCCGATGGCAATGCCGTCCCGATGAGCCAGTAGGGAAATGCGCTGAAGCTGGCGTCAGGCGGATAGAACCCCACCGGCAACACAAGCCATCCGCCCAGAAGCACCCACAGCACCGCGCTTTGGGGTTGGAAAAATTTGAAGGCGGCGACCGACAACAAAGGCCAGGCCAGCAACGACAGCGTTACATTCATCACACGATGTTAATAGACCTGCCTTCAAACCCTACCCAGTGGACTGGCCTGATGGCGTTTGGCGTGGCCAGCTGGGCCGCGTTGCGCGCAGCGCGGCGCAAGGCAGTGCCGTCTGACCCTGCCGTGACAACGTGGCATTGGGTGGGCGCATTGCAGTTTTTGTACGTTCTGGAAATCTGGCTAAGCACGCGCCATCTCGCGCATGACATGGCCGATGCGGTGTTACGCGCGGCGGGTTTGTATGCCGATCGAAGTTCCATCCAAATCATGTTGCTGGTGATTACCGTGCTCACCGGTATGGTCGCAGGCATCGCCATGTGGCAGTCCCACTGGTGGAGCCGCCAAACCAACGTGCACGCAAAACTGGCCTGGGTCTGCACGGTCGCTATCTTGATGCTATTTCTGATCGAAACCATCTCTCTGCACGCGATCGACCGCGTGCTGTACCGTCCTGTGGGGCCTGTGCTTTTCATCGCCTACGCCTGGGTTGCCAATGCCATTGCAGTGACGTGGCTGGCACGGCGACCTGCGGCTTAGTGGAAGTCCCGGCTGGTAGTGGCTAGCTCGCCTAACAAATGCGTCAAGTCCACCAAGCGCTTGGCAATCACGTGGCGCACCTGCCCGCCGCTGTCGTCATCGCGCTGCCACACGCCGTACACCGCCAGCAGGCGCGACTGGTAGACCTCTTGGCGAAACTGCTCTTTCACGGTGTTCCACACAATCACGTTCACGCTGCCGGTCTCGTCCTCCAACGTGACAAACACCACGCCCTTGGCCGTCTGCGGGCGCTGGCGCATGGTGACGATGCCGCAGGCCCGCACCAACCGGCCGCTGGGGAAGTCGTGCATCTGCGCCGCCGTGAGTAGCTTCTTTTTTGATAGCAGCTCACGCAGTAGTCGCAAGGGGTGCGAGCGTAAAGTGAGCCCAAGAGCGGCGTAGTCAAAGGTGACTTCTTCACCTTCTTCGGCGGCGGGTAATGGCAACAATGCTTCGTCAATCGGCACGCCTTGCAGCAACGCGGGGGCGGGTTTCAGCGCGGAGGCGTCCCACACCTGCTGACGACGGTGGCCGCTGAGCGACTGCAGGGCGTCGGCGCTGGCCAGGGCCTTGAGGTCGCTGGCGTCCAGCTGGCAGCGCAGCGCCAGGTCTTGGGTGCTTTGAAAGACTCCCTGTGCGCGTGCTAGTGAGATGCGCTGGGCCACGGTTCGTTGCAAGCCGCTGACCAGGCGCAAACCGAGGCGGATGGCCGGCGGCCCTTCGACAGGCTCCAGTGTGCAATCCCAGTCGCTACAGCCCACGTCCACCGCGCGCACTTCCACGCCGTGGCGTTGGGCATCTTGCACCAGTTGCGCGGGGCCGTAAAACCCCAGCGGCTGGCTGTTGAGCATGGCGGCCAGAAAGCAGGCGGGCTCATGCCATTTGAGCCAGCAGCTGATGTACACCAGCAGGGCAAAGCTGGCGGCATGGCTCTCCGGAAAACCGTATTCACCAAAGCCCTCCATCTGCCGGAAGATGGCCTCGGCAAACTCGGGCGTGTAGCTATTTTTCAGCATCCCGCCCACCAGCCGGTCATGGAAGGCATGCACATGGCCGTCGCGCTTCCAGGCGGCCATGGAGCGACGCAGCGCATCCGCCTCACCGGGGGTGAAGTCCGCCGCCAGGATGGCAATCTGCATGACCTGTTCCTGAAAGATGGGGACACCCAGCGTGCGCGCCAACGCATCCTTGAGCGCTTCGCTGGGGTAGACCACATTGCTGGGGTCTTTGCGTGCCTGCAGATACGGGTGCACCATGCCACCCTGAATCGGCCCCGGCCGCACGATAGCCACTTCCACCACCAAATCGTAGTAGTTGCGGGGCTTCAGGCGCGGCAGCATGCTCATCTGCGCACGGCTCTCGATCTGGAACACACCCACGGTGTCGGCCCGGCAAATCATGTCGTACGTAGCGGGGTCGTCACGCGGAATATCCTGCATGCGCAGGGGCGCAGACAGGCCACGCCGCTGCGTCACCAGCTGCAGACAACGCCGAATGGCGCTGAGCATGCCCAGGGCCAGCACGTCAACCTTCATCAGGCCCACCGCAGACAAATCGTCCTTGTCCCACTGGATGATGGAGCGCTCCGGCATGGCCGCGTTTTCTACCGGCACCAGCCGAGTCAGCGGCCCCTGCGTCAGCACAAAACCGCCCACGTGCTGGCTCAGGTGGCGCGGAAAGCGCTGCAA
>JBEEJM010000225.1:0-8001 GCA_041169205.1 Pseudomonadota bacterium
AGGTTTGCATCACGCCCACGCTGGTAGGTGTTGCAAAGTACTTCATCAGGTCAGCGGCCAAGGGTGAGCCAATCATGGCTCCGCCCCCAAAGCCCATGATGGCCATGCCGGTGGCCATGCCGCGGCGGTCTGGAAACCACTTGATCAGGGTCGACACGGGCGAGATATAGCCCAGACCCAGGCCAATGCCGCCAATCACTCCGGAGCCGACGATCATCATCCAGAACTGGTGCAAATACACACCCAGCGCCGAGAACAGCATGCCACCGCACCAGCACAAGGCCGACACCACACCGGCTTTGCGCGGACCGGCACGTTCCAGCCAACCACCCCAGGTCGCAGCACTGGAGCCCAGCAACACAAAGAACAGGGTGTACATCCAGCCCAGCGTCGAAATTTGCCAGTCACACGCGGTGGTGAACAACTGGCCAAAAAAGCCCACATCAGGGCCGCACTTGATGGCCTCCTTGATGCCCAACGCTTTACTCAGCGGCAGCCAGAACACCGAAAAGCCATAGGCCATGCCGATGCAAAGGTGAATCGCCAAAGCAGCCGGGGGTACCAGCCAGCGGTTGAATCCGGGACCCGCAATGATGCGTTCCTTGTCTAGCAAACCTGGTGAAGCAGTCGTCATGGTTGTCTCCAATCAATTGGTTATTTTTTGAAACGCACTCGTGTGGCGTGGGCGCAGTATCGGGGTACTGTCGACTTCAGTCTAATTGAATCGCCACATGGATCGATTCAAAAAGTAAATGTCGCAACGCAACATAAATGCCAACGATCGTTGGCGGAGTCAGGGCAAGAAATGGGTCTTGAATGTGTTCACTGCCGCACCCAGAGAATCCGCCTGCTCTCGCATCCTCACCGCAGCGGCAGCGGCCTGCTCCACCAGTGCGGCGTTTTGCAGTGTCATCTGGTCAATCTCCAGAATGCTGCCGCTGACCCGCTCAATGTCCACCTTCTGGCTGTTACTGGCATGCGCGATTCCATCGATCAAAACCACGACATCGGCAATGGACCCGGTAATCTGTTGCATGGCGATACGGGCCTTTTCCACCAGCGCATTGCCCACCGCCGTGGTCTGGACTGACGTTTGTATCAAGTCCTTGATTTCCTTGGCCGCCGTCGCACTGCGCTGGGCCAGGCTGCGGACCTCCGACGCCACCACGGCAAAACCCCGCCCCTGCTCGCCCGCACGCGCGGCTTCCACGGCCGCATTCAGCGCCAGGATATTGGTCTGAAAAGCAATGCCTTCGATCAAGGCAATGATGTCGTTGATTTTTTGCGCGTGCACTTTGATCTGACCCATGGTCACAACCACCTCGCCAACGACTTGTCCACCCGCTGTCGCCACCTGGGCGACCGATGCCACCAGTCCGTTGAGGTGGTTGGCCTTTTCGGCATTTTGGGCCACGGCTATGGTCAGTGCCTGCATGGCCGAAGACGATGCATTGACTTCAGCAGCCTGGCCCTCCGTGCGGGAAGCCAGGTCAATATTGCCATCTGCAATTTCACGCGTGCCATTGGTCACCGAAGTTGCCGCTTGGCGCACATTCCCCACCAGTCCGGTCAACCCAATGCTGATGCTATTGATAGCCAACAGCAGTTGACCCAAGTCATCGCCACTGTCGACATGCACTTGGCGCATCAAATTTCCACTGGCCAGGCGTTGCGCGGCGCGGGTGCCCACGGCTATGGGCGTGGAAACATAACGCCGCATCAACCCGTAGGTTGCGCCCCAGATCACCCCCATGCTGAGCAGAGAAAGCGCCATGCCGACCGGCGACCCAACCGTACCGGGCAAGACCCCCCAGGAAACGCCCTGAAGCAGGGCTGCGACCAAGGACAAGCGCCAGGCCATATCAGCCGCCACCCCCCTCTGACGGTGGTTGCTGACATCCAGGCCCACGAACAGAATGCCAATGACCTGCCCCCGCCCATCACGAACAGGCTCGTAGCGCGTGATGCATTGTTTGCCAAAAACCGTGGCATAGCCCACATACGGTCGGCCGGCCAACGCGTCCTCGTACGCGGGCTGCGAGCGGTCCAGCGGGGTGCCGACCGCACGTTGACCATCTTGCTTAAGGACCGACGTGGTGATGCGAAAAAAGTCTTCCCCACGGCGCACGAAGATGGTTGCCAGCATGCCGGTCTTTTTTGTGAACGCATCGGGAATGGAAAAGTCCATGTTCAATTGCCGATTGCCACTGAACATGGCGGGCAAATGCACTCCCTGCGTATCGACCATTTGGTTCGATGCCACGCTGAGAGCACCGGAAAGACTGGATGAAAAACCTTTGGCCGCAGAACGGACACGCTGCGTACGCGATGGAAAAAACAGCATGGGCTTGTCTCCAAATTTAAATGCGACTAGGCAACAAGCAATCCGCTGTGAGCCGCTGCATGGCGCAACCACGCGGCGTCTTGCGCCAATGCCAAAGCCGCCTCCAAAGCACGGGATGGGCGCGCCTGCGCATGGGAAATGAATGCGATGGGGGTTCGAATGTCTGGCCCCGTCAGTGGGAATGCATCCAGCTCGCGGTAATTACGCACCGTGTCCACCAGCGACCCCGGCAACACGCTGCACACACTGCCTTCCACCACGGTGAGCATCATGGTCAAGATGGAATTGGTCTCCATGACCGGCTGCACCGACACGCCTGCCGTGTTGAAAGCCGCATCCACAATCGTGCGGTTATGCATCTCGGTGGTGAGTAGGCAAAGGGGCTGGCTGGCCGCCTCCAGCCACGTCATCGGTTCACCGATGCACAGACCATTCTTGTGCGCTTTTTGTGCGTGTCTGAGCAGAAAGTAGTGTTCCGTGTACTGCGGCCAAGCCTGCAGCCGATTGTCCTGCACACGCATACGCTCGCTGTAGCCCAGAGCCATATCAATCGACAGGTCTTCGAGCCCTTGCTCCAGCGCCGACGAACTCAGCGACAACACCACCGGCTGGATGCCTCGGTGGCGGGCATGCAGCATGGCGGCAAAGCGGGCCGCAATCGGCACGGCCGTGGGGATGGCAGCGATGCGCAGCGGACCTCTGGGTAAATGGGTCTCGCTCTTGAGCTCCTGCTGCAATATGGCGTGCTCGTGCAGCATCAGTTGTGCCGACGCCAACACCCGCTCGCCCTCTGGCGTCAGCCCAACAAAATTGCGATCGCGCTTGACAATCACCACGCCAAACTCGCCCTCCAGCGCTCGCAAAGCATTGGAGAGCGCCGGCTGCGTAATGTGGCAAGCCTGCGCTGCACGGCCAAAGTGTTTGTGCTCGTTGAGCGCCACCAAGTAGCGCAGCGAAGACAGCAGATTCACCTTGGCGCTCCTTGGAAATCAGGTGTTCTTGCTGATCGTGATGCTGGGGAACTTCGAGGAGAAGTCTTTGTTTTTGGCCGCAATCGACACCGCCACCTTGCGTGCCACGGCCTTGTACAGCATCGCCACATCGCTGTCCGGGTCGGATATCACGGTGGGCTTGCCGCTGTCGGCTTGCAGGCGAATTTGCATGTTCAGCGGCAAAGCACCCAGGTAGTCCATGCCGTATTCGGCGGCCATGTTTTTACCGCCGTCTGCGCCAAAAATGTGTTCCACATGGCCGCAGTTGCTGCACACGTGCACCGCCATGTTTTCGACGATACCCAAAATCGGCACACCGACTTTTTCGAACATCTTGATACCTTTTTTGGCGTCCAGCAAGGCAATATCCTGCGGCGTAGTCACCACCACCGCACCGGTCATGGGCACGCGCTGGCTCAGCGTGAGCTGAATGTCTCCGGTGCCGGGCGGCATGTCGACAATCAGGTAATCCAGATCGCGCCAATTGGTCTGGCGCAGCAGTTGCTCCAGCGCCTGGGTGGCCATGGGGCCGCGCCAGATCATGGCTTCGTCTTGCGCCACCAAAAAACCAATCGACATAACCTGCACGCCGTAATTTTCCAGCGGCTCCATGGTCTTGCCGTCTTCGCTATCGGGGCGGCCTTCAATACCCATCATCATGGGCACGCTGGGGCCGTAAATGTCGGCATCCAGCAGCCCCACACTGGCACCCTCAGCGGCCAGCGCCAAGGCCAGGTTGACGGCGGTGGTGCTCTTGCCCACGCCACCCTTGCCCGATGCCACGGCCACAATATTTTTCACCTTGGGCAGCAGTTGCACACCACGCTGCACCGCATGCGCCAGCACTTTGGTGCTGATATTGACCGACACATTGCCCACACCGGGCACGGTCTTTGCCGCCTGGACCAGTGCCGCACGAAACTCGGGTATCTGGCTCTTGGCGGGGTAACCCAGCTCCACATCAAACGACACATCGCTGCCACTCAAAGTGAAGTTGCGCACCGCTTTGGTGGATACAAAATCTTTGCCCGTATTCGGGTCGATCACGCTCTGCAGAGCGCCCATGATTGCCTGTTCTGTCACTGCCATAGAAAACTCCTGTTGGCCTGAGTCTATCGAACACCGACATTCCCCCGAGTCGCGCAGGCCAATGGAGGGAATAACTACGGGTTTACCCCGCATCTGTAAGCCTGTACACGGCCCACACGCGTCCCATAATGGACGCTATGGATGCCCCTTCTACACAACCGCAGTCCATTGGTCTGCTACTCACCGGCGGCGGTGCGCGCGCGGCTTACCAGGTGGGCGTTTTGGAGGCCATTGCCGACATGCGCCTGGCCTGCGGCGCGGGCAACGAACCCAACCCCTTTCCCATCATCACGGGTACCTCGGCCGGTGCCATCAACGCGTCCGCCTTGGCCTGTGGGGCCGACAATTTCGATGCCACCGTGCGGCTCATCGCCAAGACCTGGCGCGAGTTCCATGCGCATGACGTGTACCGGGCTGACCACCTGAGCATGCTGCGCTCGGGTGCACGCTGGATGACGCTGCTCTCACTGGGCTGGCTGCTGGCCAAATTCCGCCGCATCAAACCCAAGTCTTTGCTGGACAACACCCCGCTGGGCGAACTGCTGCAACGCCTGGTGCCGCTGGAGCGACTGCCCGAGTTGGTGCGCCTGGGCCATATGCAAGCGCTGGCGGTCACCGCGTCGAGCTATAGCTCGGGCGACCACATCACTTTTTTTGAAGGCGACAAACGCCTCATGCCCTGGGTGCGCACACAACGCCTGGCGGTGCGCGACAAGATTACCCACGCCCACCTGCTGGCCTCCAGCGCCATTCCGTTTGTGTTTCCGGCCACCGAGCTGCATATCAACGGCCACACCGAATATTTTGGCGACGGCTCCATGCGCCAGTCTGCGCCCATCGCACCTGCTATTCATTTAGGAGCAGAGAAGATACTGGTGGTAGGGGCTGGCCGCATGCACGAGCCCAAAGACGAGGCGCATCTGCACACCTCCAACAGCTACCCCAGCATTGCGCAAATTGCCGGCCATGCCTTGTCGAACATCTTTCTGGACGCGCTGGCGGTTGATGTAGAGCGCGTGCGCCGCATCAACCAGACCATTCAACTGGTGCCATTGGAGGCGCGCAAGGCCAGCGCCCTGCGCCCGGTAGACCTGCTGGTGATTGCACCCAGCCAACGCCTGGACGCTGTGGCCTCGCGCCACATTGGCGACCTGCCGCACGCGGTGCGCACCATGCTGGGCGGCGTGGGCGTGTCGTCCGCCAAGGCCGACGTCAAGGGCTCGGCCCTGGCCAGCTACCTGTTGTTTGAGTCGGGCTACACCAGCGAGCTGATGGCACTGGGCTATGCCGATGCCCAGAAGCAGCGCGCCGAGGTGTGTCAATTTTTCAACTGGACCGACCCCGAGGCCGCAACGCCCGAGCAGCCCAAGAAAACGTTTGTGGAACGCCGCAGCGACCCCCTGCGTCTGCGATAAGGGCTGCGGTATTCAGGGTTTGGGACACCCCTCGCCGTTGATGTGCTCCCCCAAAAAGTCAAGAAATCGCCGCACCGCCGGCACCATGCCCCGGCGTGACGGGTAGACCGCATGAAACACGCCCTGCGCGGGTGCCCAGCCGGGCAACACCAGCTCCAGGCGACCATCTTCCAGCTCTTCGTGGCACATATAGTTCGGCAAAAAACTCATGCCTGCGCCCTGCAAAATCGCGAACTTCAGGGTCAGCAAGTCATCGGCCACAAAGTGCGGTTGGTGCGCCAGGGTGTAGCTGGCACCGCCTGGCCCCACTAGCGAGAACGACGCTTTGCCATCGGTGGCCGACATCGCCACCGTGTCCATGCCCACCAGATCGGATGGTGCAGCGGGCCGCCCCTGGCGTTGCAACTGGGCCGGACTGGCCACCAGGTAGGTGTTGGTCTGCCCCAGCTTTTTCACCACCAGGCTGCCGCTGTCATCCACCGTTGCCCGCACCCGAAGCGCCACGTCGATACCCTCCTCCACCAGGTCCACCACGCGGTTGCTCACCTTCATGTCGACGCGCACCTGCGGGTAGCGCTCCAGAAACAGCGCCATGATCGGCCCCACCGTGGTTTGCGCCAACGTAACCGGGCAAGCCACACGCACGGTGCCGCGCGGCTCGGTCTGCACCTGCTCTACCGCCTCGGCCGCCGCATCTGCCGCATCGCGCATGGCGAGGCAGTGGCGCAAATACACCTCGCCCACTTCGGTGAGGGACAGTTTGCGTGTGGTGCGCTGCAACAGCCGTACACCCAGATGGGTTTCCAGATCGGCTACGCGGCGCGACAACTTGGACTTGGGCACCCCCAAATACCGCCCAGCCGCCGCAAAACCACCCCGCTCCACGACCTCGGCGAAGTACAGCATGTCATTGGTATCGTGCATAAATTTGCCCCTTATCGTCCTATATTTAGAACAATCTAACGCAATATTGCCAACTTATCAAATATTAGATTAGCCGGGACAATAGTTCCATTGACCAACCACCACCAAAGGACACCATCATGAAACTCTTGCACATTGACTCCAGCATCCTCAGCGCCAACTCGGTTTCGCGCGAGTTGACCGCCAACATCGCCAAAGAATGGGTGGCTACCCACCCCGGCACCACCGTCGATTACCTCGATTTGGCAGTAGACACCCCCAGCCACCTGTCCGCTGAGTCGCTGGGCTTTCGCATGCCCGCTGGCGCTGCCGAACTGACCGACGTGCAAAAGCGCGAAAACGCAGTGTCTGAAGCCCTGGTAAGCCAATTCCTGGCCGCCGATGTGATCGTGGTCGGCGCACCGCTGTACAACTTCAGCATCCCCAGCCAGCTGAAATCCTGGATTGACCGCGTGGCCCAAGCCGGCCGCACTTTCCACTACACCGAAAAAGGCCCCCAAGGCCTGGCCGGTGGCAAGACCGTGATCGTGGCATCCACCCGTGGCGGCGTGTATTCCACCAGCGAAGGCGGCCGTGCCATGGAACACCAAGAGAGCTATCTGCAGACCGTGTTTGGCTTTTTCGGTATCACCGACGTGCGCTTTGTGCGCGCCGAGGGTGTGGCCATGGGCGAAGTCAAAAAGGCCGAAGCCATGACCGAAGCGGCTAATAGCATCGCCAAGCTGGCGGCTTAAACCACTGAAAACCACTGCTCGCGGGTGCACTTGCTGTGCTCGCGGCAGAGTTGGGGTACATGCCTCCGCGAATGTCCCCCAACCCAGCCGCTGTGAAGCGGCTTTTGTTTTTGTGCAACCGAACGCCCTGCCCGCCTGATACCCACCCAGCGGCGGAAGACTAAAATCGCGGGCTGTCCGTAGAAAGTCGTTCTCATGCCTCGCCAACTGTTCGTCACCACCGCGCTCCCTTACGCCAACGGAAACTTCCATATTGGCCACATCATGGAATACATCCAGGCCGATATCTGGGTGCGCTTCCAGCGCATGCAGGGCAACGCGGTCGACTTTTGCGGGGCCGACGACACCCACGGTGCGCCCATCATGATTGCCGCCGAAAAAGCTGGCAAAACGCCCCAGCAGTTTGTGGCCGACATCGCGGCAGGTCGCCAGCAATACCTCGACGGCTTTCACATCCAGTTTGACAACTGGCACAGCACCGATGCGCCCGAAAACCACGAACT